>DASXVL010000597.1:0-17421 GCA_036504255.1 Armatimonadota bacterium
TCCACTGCCTTCAAATCTGAATTAATCTGCTCGATTCCAGGTAGCCTTCTCGCCTGGGAACGCCAATCTCCTGATTGGCATTTTTCGTAAGAGCGCCAATCGGGAGATTGGCGTTCCCAGGGGGGGTTAGCTTGCGGCGCGCAGGTTATCGGGGTGGCCGTCGATGTGGAGGCAGTTGCGGCCGGCGGCTTTGGCCTGGTAGAGGGCGCGGTCGGCGGCGGCGATGAGGGCGTCGGCGGTTTCCAGGGTGGGGCTCCAGGCGGCGATGCCGGCGCTGACGGTGAGGGCGATGCGTTGGCCGTCGGCGAGCACGAAGGGCTGTTGCGCGACGCGCGTGAGGATGCGCTCGCTGATGATTTTGGTGATGGGCAGCGGCGTGTTGATGGCGACGAGGGCGAACTCTTCGCCGCCGATGCGCGAGAGCAGATCGACGCCGCGCACCTCGGCCTGCACGCGCTGGGCGAACTGGCGCAGCACCTCATCGCCGGCGAGATGGCCGTACTGGTCGTTGATGCCCTTGAAGAAATCCAGGTCCATGAGCACCAGGCAGAGCGGATCGCCGGAGGCGTTTACGCGCGTGACCTCGGCGGCGAGGCGCAGGTTGAAGAGGCGGCGGTTCGCCAGCCCGGTCAGCTCATCGCAGAGCGACAGGTCTTGCGCCTGCTTGAAGAGATTGGCGTTTTCCACCGCCACCGCGAGCACGCGGCCGACTGACTCCAGGAAGACGCCGTCATCGTGCGTGAAGGGCTGCGCATGGTCACGCCCGAGCACCAGCGCGCCGACGAGACGCCCACGCGCGCGCAGCGGCACGGCCATGACGCAGCAGGTCGCCGCGCGCATCGTCGGGGGGCGCAGCGCCAGGTCGCCATGACCCTCCCCGAGCATCACCACCTGCAGTTGTTCCCGCACCATCCCGAGCACGCCCACGTGGGCCGGCAGCGCCACCGCCGTCTCCTCGGCAGGCAAGGACGGCTGGCTGCATTGCAGCGTGAAGGTCTTGCCCTCCGGGTCCAGCCAATAGAAATGCGCGGCGCTGACATTGAGCAGCACGCTGATGTGCGCCAGCGCCGTGCTCTGTACGTGATAGAGATCGAGTGAGCTGTTTACCGCGGTGGCGATGGTATTGAGCAGCGCCAGTTCGTTATTCATGCGATTGAGCGATTCATGCCCCTCGTTCATTTCCTCCAACAGCGCCTCGTAGTGCTTGCTGGAGGCTTGCGCGCATTGTAATTTCGCTTCAATCTCGGCATAGATGCGCGCCTGCTGGCTGCGCGTGATGACCCCTTGCTGGCCGATGAGCACGCCGAGCAGCAGATAACATGCGCTCAGATAGGCCCAGATGGCGAGGGGCAGCGGGGGGGAAATGAACGCGCCCTCGACGCCGTAGATGGGCGCGGTGAGGAGGGTGGCGGTGAGGCCCGCGAGCGCGCCCGCCCACCATCCGGCCACCCAGGAGAACAAGAGAATGGGCACGACGAGCAACAGGCAGACTTCGAGCGAATCATGGGTGAGGAAGAAGATACTCACCGTCATGGCGGCGACGACGAGAAAGACCACGGCGGAAAAATTCATTAACCGCCGAATGAGCGCCAGAGCGTACCGTAGTTGTTGCCAGGCTATGCGCATGCAAGACTCCAGAGAGGTTGAGGGACACCGCGAAGATGATCGTTTCCTAGACACCGGTTGTGCTGAAATCGACCCTCACCCCTCGACGAGGCTCGGGCTTTTCAACCCCAACCCCTCTCCCCGAGGAGAGGGGACTTGATGATAAGGATTCAAGGCGACACCACTTGTCTATGATTATATTCCATGGAAATGATCGGCTTTGCACTACTACTTTGTACCCGTTGCCCGGCGGTTATACGCTGTCGGGGACGACGATTTCTACGGGCACGTCCACCTGTTCGACCGAGAGCAACGGTATGCCGAGGAAACGTTCGCCTTCGCGTTGCAAGCTGTGCGGATCGCCGCTGCTGAAAAAGCGGTGGCGGCGGTGGTCGTCGTTCGCCGCCTGCGCGGCGGGGAGGGCGGCAAAGTGAGCGGCGATCTCACGGGCGGCGAATTCGCCGGGGTCGATGAGCGCCAAGCCGGGGCCAAGGAAGCGCGCGATTGCTGCGCGCAGGTAGGGATAATGAGTACAGCCAAAAATGAGCGTGTCGATACCGGCGTCGCGTAACGGGGTGAGATACGCGGCGACCGCCGCCTCGACCTCCGGCCCCGTATTCAGGCCCCGCTCCACCAGCGGCACGAAGGCCGGGCAGGCCTGCTCGTAGACCGTGGACAGGCCCAGTGCGCGCAGCGTACGCCCGTAAATGCCGCTCGTCACCGTGCCCTGCGTGGCGATGACGCCGATCTTGCCCTGGGTGGAGGCGTCGCGCGCGGCGCGGCTGCCCGGGCAGATGACCTCAAAAATGGGCTTGGAGCAACGCGCCACGGCAACCTCGCGCGCGCCGGACGCGGAGGACATATTGCAGCCCATCACCACGGCGTCGGCCCCGCGCGCGAAAAGAAATTCGATAATCTGCACGGCAAAGTCCTGCACCTGCGGCAGCGGGCGCGGACCGTAGGGCACGTGCGCGGTATCGCCCAGGTACAGTAAGCGCGCGCCGGGGAGCTGGCGCAGGATGGCGCGCGCCACGGTGAGGCCACCGACGCCGGAGTCAAAGACCCCGATGGTGAGCGAAGATGTTGGTGTATCCATTGCTGCTGTTGCGACTTCCATCTGGCGATCCAGCGCGATCCCCGCGCCGTCTCTTCCTATCTTTCCCGTTTCGTTGCCGGAATTCCTGTCCCGGCGCGGAAAAGGGTGCATGTATTTCCGGTGAGAAAAGCGGCAGGAGATTGGCGCGGTGAGACAACCAAAAGCAACGGGATTGTTCAATGCGGGGAAGCGTGGCCGGTTGGGGACGGGCACCTGCTTGCTCCCGGTAGCGCTTTTGCACGACGTCCGTTGCCGTCCCCCGCTGTTCCTCCCGTGCATACGACAAGGCGATACTCCTTCCGGCATTGGCGAAAGCGGCTATGGTCGGGGGACAGGCAACGAACGTTTTGGCTATGGTGCGAGATCGGCAGCAACACAGGTGCCTGTCCCCAGCCGGGCCAAAGAGGGCGCGCTAGGGAAGAGAACAGGGCCATAGTCCATTCAAATAAGCCAACTCCATCCGGCATAAGAAACGCTGTGGCCTCCTTCACTGTCCCGCATCGGGTGCGCTGTCCACCGCATCGTGCGTCTTCTCGTGGTAGGGGCCGCCCGCTGTGGCGGCCCGTGGTCGTGTTTTGGTGTCCCGTGGTTGCGTGAGCGGCAAGGTGCGCCGCTTGGGTCCATAACCCGTCCCCTCACGCCGCACGGCTGCGGTCGCGAGACGTGCGGGCCGCCACGGCGGGCGGCCCCTACACCGGGGAGACGGTGGTGGGTGTTTATACGCGTATGGGACTGTCCTCTGGTAGGAGGGCGCTCTTCCGTAGCGCGCGCCCGCTGTGGCGCGCCTGTGGTGCGACCGTATCCGTGCGGCGGAGCGGGAGCCGGGTGCCAATTAGGGAACGCTTAGGCGCTCTCGCCGCACGGGTCGGCAGGCGAAACAGGCGCGCCACAGCGGGCGCGCGCTACACCGAGGAGAGGGCCATACGCTTTTCGCCCGCATCGTGTCACTATTGTAGAAGGAAGCGGGGCGTTCTGCCCTGCGGGCAGGCCATCCTTCCAAACAGTGCTGCTGACACGAACCCGGCCTATAGTACTTAGCACGGTGTGGAACAGGGCCATCGGCTATCCCAGGCCGGACACCACGGCTTTGCGCGGTGCACAACATTAGGTACCCGGCCAAGACGGAGGCGCGGGGAAGGTACCGGGACGCGGAAAGAGAATTAATACCATATGGATATGCGTGCGGAAATTCTTTCTATCGGTACCGAGTTGCTTCTCGGACAGATTACCGATACCAATGCGGTCTTCCTCGCCCAGCGTTTAGCTGAAATCGGCGTACCGCTGTACTATCGCGATACGGTCGGCGATAATTTTGAACGGTTGGAAGCGACGTTGCGGCTGGCGAAGTCGCGCGCCACGGTGATCCTCTGTACCGGCGGCCTCGGCCCGACGGAGGACGACATCACTTCCCAGGCCATCGCCAACGTTTTTGACGCCCCGTTGGAAATGCATGCCGAGGGGTTGGCTACGCTGGAAGAGTTTTTTCGTCAACGCGGGCGAGAGCTCACCGCCAATCAGTCGAAACAAGCCATGCTGCCGCAGGGAGCGCAACTGGTGCCCAACCCGGTCGGCACCGCCCCCGGCTTTATGCTGACCAAAGACGGCTGTACCGTTGTCGCCTTTCCCGGACCGCCGCATGAGATGCATCCGATGTGGCGCGAGACGGTGGGCCCCTACCTGCAGCAGCGCTCCGGCGCGGTCATCTTTTCCCGCACCTTGCGCTTCTGTGGCATCGGGGAAGGCGCGTTGGAGATGGAACTCAAGGATTTGATTGCCCAGCAGGGCGACGTGACCATCGCGCCCTATGCCAAGCTTGGCGAAGTGCACCTGCGCCTCACCGCGCGCACCGCTACCGAAGAAGAGGCCATGGCGCTCATCGCTCCGGTGGAAGCGGCGATCCGCGAACGCCTCGGGCGCTACCTGTATGGCATCGACGAGGAAACGCTGGAAGAGGTGGTGGGCAAGTTGCTGCGTGACGCCGAGATGACGCTGGCGGTGGCGGAATCCTGCACCGGCGGCCTGCTCGGCGGACGCATCACCGGCGTGCCCGGCAGCTCCGACTTTTTTCAGGGTGGCATCATCAGCTACAGTAACACGGTGAAGCAACGCCTGCTGCATGTGGCGCCCGCGACGCTGGCGGCGCACGGCGCGGTGAGCGCGGCGACGGCGCGCGAGATGGCGGAAGGGGTGGTGAAAGCCACCGGCGCCGCCATCGGCATCAGCATCACCGGTGTCGCCGGACCGGGGGGCGGCAGTGACGAGAAGCCGGTCGGCCTGGTCTACCTGGCGGTGGCGGTGGGCGACAACCCGGCGCGCGCCTTCCCCTACAATTTCGGCGGAGATCGCGCCACCATCAGACATCGCGCCGTGCAGGAAGCCTTGGTGCTGCTGCGCGACGTGCTCAACGGAACGGAGATCACCTATTGGTAGACATCGCGGCCATACCCTCCTTCGTCGGCTATCATCCCGCGGAAGCGGAAGCGGCGGCCGCCGCGCTCGGGCTGACCATCGTTTGGAGTGACGCCACGGCCCCGCACTGGCTGTCGGAACTGCACACCCCGCGCGTCGGGCGGCAACGCCTGCGCGCCGACGGCGTGCTCGAATTGCTGCGCGTGCTGGTGCCGACACTGGCGGAGACGCCGGGAGACGCCCCCGCGTGACGCATACCATCTTGGCGTGGGCCCTGCAGTGGCATCTCTTTGACGTGGGGGGGACGGTCGTCTCCACGGTCAGCATCCTCTTTCTGCTGCGCCGTCATATCGGCTATTGGCTGGTGAGCCCGCTGGCGAACGTGCTCTGGATGTTGCAGTTCCTGGCGCTGGCGCATTGGTTGTCCGCCGGCGTGGGGTTGCTCGTCGGTATCTTTTTTAGCGCCGTGTTTGCCGCCTGCCGGGACACCCACACCCCGCTCCTGTGGCGCGGTCTGGAGTGCGCGGCGGTGACCGTCTTTCTCGTTGCCAACTGGCTTACCGCGCGCAAACAGCGCGCCTGCTGGTATTATGGATGCTCGGCAATGCTCTGTACGCGATCTTTCTCTGGCAGGTGCAACTCTACCCGTTTTTCGCCAGCCAATTCCTCTTCTTCGGCCTCTCGCTCTGGGGGTTATACAGCTGGCGAGCGCAGGATCGGGTGTCCACCGTGGAGCCGGTCACGGCGGGCTGACGGGTATTCGCCGGGCGCACATTGTCGAAACGCGAGGAGTTTGGTATAGTGACGATGGCGCTCTGTAACGGAGCGCCGGACTTTTTCTTATGGGCACACTCAATCTCGACACGTTTACCCCTGAAGCACGAGCGCTCATCACCGAGCTGGACCTCGCGCGTTTGCCGCACCATGTTGCGATCATTATGGATGGCAACGGACGCTGGGCCACGCAGCAAGGCTTGCCGCGCGTGATCGGGCACCGGGCGGGCGTGGAAAGCGTACGCAATATTATGGAAGCCGGCGCCGATCTCGGGCTGGGCTACTTGACGCTCTACAGTTTCTCGACCGAGAACTGGTCGCGTCCGGAGGACGAGGTCACCGCGTTGATGGGGCTGATCGAGCATCATCTGCGTGAGGAGACGACGCATATGCATGCGCGCGGGGTGCGCGTGCGCCATCTCGGGCGCACGGCCGGCTTGCCGGAGTCGCTGCTTGCCGCCCTGCACGACGCCTGGGAACTCACCAAGCATAATACCGGCATGACGCTGCAATTCGCTATCAACTACAGCGGGCGCGCGGAACTGCTCGACGCGGCGCGACGCCTGGCGACGGCGGCGGCGGCCGGGGAGCTTGACCCCGCGGCCCTTACCGAGCAGGATGTGAGCGCTGCGCTCTATCATCCCGACGTGCCCGATCCCGACTTACTCATTCGGACCGCCGGGGAATTGCGCGTGAGCAATTACCTGCTCTGGCAGATCGCCTACAGTGAAATCTGGGTCACGCCTGACCTGTGGCCGGATTTTCGCGCGCTGCAGTTCCTGCAGGCGCTGTGCGATTATCAACACCGCCAACGCAAATTTGGGAGGGTGCCGTCCTAATGCTTCTTCAACGTACTATGGCGGCCTTATTCGGCTTACCCGTCCTGTTTGCGTTACTCTGGCTCAACTGGTTCCTGCGCATGCGCGGGAGCACGGATGACCTGATCCTGCTGTTGATCGTCCTCATCATGGCCGGTGTCTGTGGCTGGGAAGCCAGTCACGTCGTGCGTCACCGCTTTCCGCAGGCGGCGTCCTGGCACGGCCTGTACGCTGCCCTGCTCATCCCCTTCCTCGTCCATGCCGTGCGTCCGGCGTTTGATGGCATGCCGCCGGTTCCGCCCGTCGGCAGCCTGGCGTTGCTCTTCGACTCGCTCGGCGCGACGGCGATGCTCATGCTTCTCTTTCTCGGGGTCTGGGCGGATATCGAACAACGCGGACGTGAAGGGGCGCTGGAGAATCTCTATGCGGTCGGCGCAGGTCTCTACTTAGGGGTGACGACGTCGTTTCTGCTGCTGCTGGGCGAAATGCCGGCGCACGAGGTCGCGGTGGTGCTGGTCTTTGTCGCCGTCTTCGCGCTCGACACCTTCGCCTACTTTGGCGGCAAGAGTGTCGGCGGCGCCCTCATGGCCCCGACGATCAGCCCGAAAAAAACCTGGTCCGGCGCCATCATCGGCTTAGTGGGCGCCTGTCTGCTCTGCCTCGTCTTTACCAAATTGCCGGCCGCGCCGCACGCGGCGCGCCTGGGTGATCTGGTGCCCTGGTGGGGCTTCCTGCTCATCGGCGTCGCGGTGGGCATCGTCGGTCAAATGGGCGATCTGCTGGAGTCCGCCTTCAAGCGCTGGGGGCAAGTGAAGGATTCCGGCATGGTGTTGCCCGGACATGGTGGGCTACTGGACCGCTTTGACAGTCTCTTCCTCGCCGCACCGGTGTGTTACCTCATCCTGCTCTATTTTATGTGAACGGCCCGTCGTCCGTCCACGTAGCGTGAGCGCCACAAAAAACGCCAGGACGCCCGCGACCGCCGTGGCGAGAAACGCCGCCCGATAGCCCGAGCCCTCGATCAGCCCCGCCATGATGAAGGGGCCGACCGTGGCCGGCGCGAGCGCCGCTAAATTCGTCAGCGCGATGTACGCGCTTTTATCCCCATCCGGCGAGAGTTCCAGCATGGCGGGCGCGGTCACCGCCCAACTGGTGGTGAGCATGCCGGTGACGAAGGTACAGCCGACAAAGAGCGGCATGAAGCCGCCCAGCGGATAGAGCAGTGCCACGGCGGGCATGAATAAGGTCATGACCACCCAGGGCCAGCGCGGGCCGTGATGATCCACCAGCCACCCCAACACAAAGGCGCCCACCGCGCCCCCGCACGCCTGAATGATCGTCATCGGCGCAAAGATGGCGGCAGAGAGATGCAGCCCCTGGGTAGCCGTGGCATAGCCGACAAAAAATGGCAGCACGGCGAGCGCCAGCGTGTGCAAGGTATTACTCAGCACGAAACGCCCGAAATCGTAGCGCAGGTGGGCCGCCGCCAGGGCTTCGCGGATACGCCGGAACAGCGGCGGCGACGGCGGGTGCAGAAACGCCCGTTCCGGAATGGGCGCGCAACTCAGCGCGAGCATGGAACAGGAGAAGCAGAGGCCGGTGGCCATGAACGCGCCGCGAAAGATCGCCGCCCCGAGCCAGTGTTGCATGGCGGACAGCGCGACGCCGCCGAGAATGCCGCCCACCGCCAGACAGGTCATCGAGATGCCGAAGTAGCGCCCGCGCACCGTGATGGGGACGACCTGCGCAATCATGTCGAGCCAGACCGGGAGCACGCAGCCCATGATGATTTGTGACAGGGCCAGTCCCCCCACGACGAGCCACACCAACAGGTGGTGGTGAGTCGGCAACAGCAGATCGGCCACCGGCAGGGCGAAGTAGGGCACGATCGCGAGGACATGCAGCAGAATGAGGCCGCGTTTGCGGCGCTTGAAGCGTTCTAAGAGTCCGCGCCCGGCAAACTGTGTCGCCATGGGCAGGGCGCTCATCGCCACGGCCATACACCCGATGAGCGCTTTCGACGCGGCCAGCGATTGGAGATAGGCGGGTACCGTGGTGGTCGGCAGCACGAAGTACATCCCCATGCCCCAGAGAAATTCTGTGAGCAGCAGTGGAAGCACGATACGGCGTACGGTACGATCAGCGAAAAGCCCGGGCATCGGTCAGCCTCAACGGCCCAGCGTGTGCTGCGCCGCTACCAAACAGCACACGCCCGTACTTGCGTACGGGCGCGCGCACCAGGAACCCCTGGGAAATTTACACGAGAGCGGCGCGTGCCTTCTCTACGAGTTCAGCAAAGCCCTTGGGGTCGTGGATGGCCACTTCAGACATTACCTTGCGGTTCACGGTGATGTTGGCTTTATTCAGCCCATCGATGAACCGGTTGTAGGTCATGCCGTTTGCGCGGCAACCCGCATTGATACGGGCAATCCACATCGCACGGAACGTGCGCTTTTTCTCTTTGCGACCTCGAAACGCGTCATCCATGGCTTTCATGACGGCTTCTTTGGCGGTCTTAAAGAGACGGTGTCGGGCACCCCAATAGCCGGAGGCGTCCTTGATAATGCGCTTATGGCGTTTGTGGGTCATTGTCCCACGTTTCACGCGAGGCATAACGATCTCCTTTCTCGAATCCCACCGGCAGTATGCCGGGGTTACGGAGGCCCAGGTTCACGAACCTGGACACTTCCTGGACAGCGGTACTGGCGACGGACGATTTATTGTCCGTAGGGCAGCATCATCTTGACGGTGGTTTTGAAGCTGCCATCAAGAATTTTCGCCGTCTGCAAGCGACGCTTTCGCTTTGAACTCTTGCGCGTCAGCAAGTGGCTGTTGAAGTTGGAGCGGAATTTGACTTTTCCACTGCCGGTATACTCCAACCGCTTCGCGGCTGATTTGCGAGTGCGCATTTTCGGCACGGTGCTCTCTCCTTTCCGGGGGTGTCAAACACACCCGTGGTATTCACACTCAAATCACCCACAGGGGTGCCGGACGGCGCCCGCATGGGTGATGAAAGACGTTGCATGCGCTGGGTTATTCGGTCGTCGGGTTCACGCTGGCTTCTGCCGGCGCCTCGGTCGGCGCTGCAGTCGGCGTTCCCGCCTCCTCCGTCTCCGCTTTTTTTACTTTCGGAGCTCTCGGGGGCTTAGGCGGCGCCACTTTCGGTTTCGGCGCGAGAATCGTGCTCATCTGGCGGCCTTCCATGCCGACCGGCTTCTCGACGTTGGCGATATCAGATAACGCCTCGATAAAACGGTTGAGCAGATTACGACCGAATTCCGGATGTGTGAACTCACGACTACGGAAAACGACGAAGACACGGACTTTGTCACCATCCTCAAGAAATCGACGTGAGTTGCGTAACTTAGTCTCAATGTCGTGATCATCAATATTGGGGCGGACGCGAATCAGACAGAGCTCTGATTGCTTGGATTTCTTGTTGGCCTCTTTGTCGCGCTTTGCCTGTTCATACTTGAACTTGCCGTAATCCATAATGCGGCAGACAGGCGGCACGGCAGTGGGGGCAACCTCAATCAAGTCAAATCCCACGTCTTTGGCCCGCTGAAGCGCGTCACGCGTTTGGACGATACCGGCTTGACGGCCTTCTTCGTCGATCAAGCGGACCTCGCGTACGCGAATACGCTCGTTGATCCGAAGCTGTTTGTTAATGTTCACACACCTCCACAAGTAGACTCGGTTGAAGCGGAGCGGATCAAACTCCGACAGATCGCGAGCAGTGTAGCATAGTGGGCCTGCACTGTCAACGCGGTAGACTCCGGTTTGTCGTGAAAGGGATCCGTTTGCTTACACGCAGGCACCGCTTTTCATGGCAATGTAATCTCGACATAACGACGACGTAATGCGCAGTGCGGATAATGCGTATGAGGAGGAAAGCTGCCATGATGAGCGGGATGTTGGCACGCGTGCATGCCTGGGTGGGGCAAGCCCCCTGGGTCATGCTGTTGGTGGTGATCAGTGCGTTGGCGGTGTTTTGGTGGGTACTGCGCACGCATGACGTGCCGGGCTGGGCAGCGCAACGCGCGCGCTGGCTGAACATTACCGTGCAGGCGGTGGTGCTGCCGCTGCTGGTCTTCCTCATTCTCTGGGGCATGCGCATCACGCTGGCGCGCACCGAGTATGACTTCCGTCGCCAGCACGGCCGTGTCAGTCAGGCGAACCTGGAGAGCGTGGAGAAGATTTGGGGCCGGCCGCACGTGCAACGCGACCTGGTGGTGAACCACTATTATATGCGCCCGGTGACGGAAGAGGTGAAGGATGAGCTCGGTCGCATCATCATGCGGACACGGATGGAGCGGGTGGATGTGCCGCAGAATAGCGTGACGCGTACGCGCGGCGACGTGACGTTGACGCGCAGCGAGCGCCAGAAGGGCACGGCGAAGTATCCGGGGTTTTTCCTCCAGTGCCATTTTCTCTATACCGTGAAGAACTTTGCGAACCGGCAAACAGAAGCCGAGTTCACCTTCCCGCTCTCACCGGAGCAATCGAAGTTCGATCATTTCACCGTGCTCGTGAACGGACAGGACCAGAGCGCCCACCTCAACCTGGATGCGTACAGCGCCTCCTGGACTTTGCCCATGTCGCCGGGACAGGTGGACAGTGTGGATATCTCCTATGACTCGCAGGGGTTGCAGCGGTTTTATTACCAGGTGGCCGATGTGCGGGAAATCCGCGATTTCGTGTTGGCGCTCAATCTGCCGGATATTCCGCCGAAATCCATCAATTATCCTGAAGGCTGTATTCCCCCGACCACGATAGCACCGGCGAATCAGGGGCGCGGCAGCCTGCTCACCTGGAAACTGGACCGGGCGCTGACCACGCGCGGCATGGGCGTCGCCTTGCCGAACCCCGCGCAGCCGGGCGAACTGGTGGCGCGCGTGCTGCGCTCCGCCTGGCGTGGCGGCATGTTGCTGGTGGTGACGTTGGTACTTACGGCCATTGTGCTGGGGTTGGGCTTCAGCGTGCTGCGCACGGCGCTCATCGCGGGGATTTATGTGGGCGAATTTATGGCGCTCGCGGCCTTGACCGATGTCTTTCCCGCCTTCTGGCTCCCCTGGGCGCTGACCGCGCTGGTCGCCATCATCCTCTCCGCGCTGGTCCTCGGGGGGCGCAAGGCATCCGGCCTGCTGCTCGCGCTGGTGGTCATCTTCATGGCCCTGTATCCGCTACTCGCCCTGCCGGAAGATATCAGCCCGTCGCTCTTGCTGGGGATGGATGTGCTGATCATCATCTACCTGGCCGTGCTCGGCGCCCTGGCACTGCGCAAACAGCCGGAGCCGATGGTGGAGGAAGTGGAGGCAACGTAGGCAACTGGTGACTGATGCTGGGAACGGCGGGACTCGCTGCGGCTCGAACCCTTCCAAACTGTGCTGTTGCCCCACCGCTAGAGCAGCTCGGGAAAAGCGTATGGGACTGTCCTCGCGCCTGATGCCCGTCAGGCGAGGACGCGGCCGGTACGGCGAACAGAGTATGCGCGCTGTTTGTAGTGCCCGGTGCTGGACTGTCCCCTCTGGAGCGCCCTACCATAGGGGACAGTCCAGCACCGGGCGCGGATGCCCCCAGGGCGACCAACTCTGGTACCGGCGTCGGCTCCGCCACTGGGGCGTTATACGCAAGGACAGTCCCCCACCGGCACTTTGAAGCAGCTGGCCCGGAGTCGCACGTCGGTACCGCGAGATGCACTTCCGGAGATGCGCCGTCGGCAGGCTGAGCGCGACTGCGGTCGGCTTCCAAACGGTGCTGTTGACCCACCCGTGTGCGGGCATCATATGGAAGGGATTGAGCATCGCGATACTGCCGTTCTCTGTTACTTCACGCCGTCGCGAGAAACGTCTGCCAGGCGGCCACGATTTCCGCGCTGGCCCCTGATGGCCCTCCGACGGCGAGTATGTCGAGCCAGCGGAAGCGCGGGTCGGCGTTGAACCAGGTGCCTTGGCGCTTGGCGTAGCGGCGGTTGTCGCGCACCATCAGTTCTACCGCGGTGTCGAAATCGTACTCGTCGCGCAGAAAGCCGAGCAATTGCCGGTAGGTGATGCCTTTCATGGCGGAGAGCTCGGGCCCGTAGCCCGCCGCGTACAGCCGCGCCACTTCTTCCAGCAATCCGGCGCGTAGTTGCGTCTGCACGCGCTCTGCCAGTCGTGCGCACAGCGTCTCGCGTTGCATGCGCAATCCGAAGAGCAGTGGGCGATAGGGGCCGGGGCGCGCATCCGCACCGGGTTTATAGGAGAAGGCGGAGAGCGGTTTGCCGGTCAGCGCGTGCACTTCCAGCGCGCGGATGACGCGTTGCACATCGTTTGGGTGCAGGCGCGCGGCGCTTGCGGCATCGACCGCGCGCAGGCGGTCATGTAACGCCTCAACCCCGAATGCGGCCACGTCGGCGCGCAGGCGTTCACGCAATGAGAGATCGGCGGGCTGCGGCGGAAATTCCCAGCGGTCGATGAGCGCGTGGATATAAAACCCGGTGCCGCCGGAGACGATGGCGACTTTGCCGCGCGCCTGTATGTCGCGAATGAGTGCGTCGGCCCGCGTCACGTACTGCGACACGGAGAACTCTTCGTCGGGATCGACGACATCGATGAGGTGGTGCGGAATACCCTGGCGCTCTGCCGGCGTCGGCTTGGCGGTACCGATATCCATGCCGCGATAGACTTGCATGGAATCGGCGGTGATTACCTCGCCATCAAGCGCGCGTGCGGCGAGTACGGCAGTGTCCGTTTTCCCCGAGCCGGTCGGCCCGGCAATAACCAGGAGCGGGATGGGCGTCATGCCCACATTGTACCGCGCACCGCCCTGCACGGGCAATGGCGTCCCGGATAGCGGGGCGCCATTGCGTGGAGGGATGTGTTGACGGTGCCCGATTACGCGGCGCGATGCCAGATACCGAAGCCCCCATGCGGCGGCTCCAGGGTCACCTGGCACTCCGCGACGCCGGCGTCGTTTGCCCGCGCGGTGGTGGCGATGCCATTCACTTTCAGCGCCACGGTTTCCTCTGGGGCAAAGCCATGGAAGCGCAGGCGGATCGGCCCGCCACCCGGCAGCTTCACACTGCACGAAATCTCGCTCTCGTGGCGTACCAGGTTGCGCAAGATGGCCGGACGGTCCATCTCCAGCCAGGGTTGCCCATTGCGCGACGCGGTGAGGCCCCAGGGTCCGGAGGCGACATCGAGCAGGTCACCCTGGAAGGGCAGGCCATGCACGGAGAGATCGAGGCCACGCGTGTTCCCCAGGCGCATGCCGTTCCACGGTTCCACATCGATCAGCAGGGCAATGCCCAGCGCGCCGAAGAGCACGCCGGTGGGGGCGAGCGGATCCTGTGCGATGTCGTCACCCTCGCCGGTCAACGCGTTGTAACTGGCGAACACCTGATGATCCTTTTGCCAACTGCGCGAGATGAGATCCAACCCGGACAGACTGATCGTCTCGGCCAGTTCATCCTGCCCGAACTGCCGCAGTCCCTCGCAAATGAGCATATTGAGTAACGGCGAAACGCGGCCGCGCCAGGGCAGTTGCTCCTCGAACTCCGCGTCATCCGTGCCGAGTGTCGGCACCAGGAAGGGCGTGCGGAATTCCACCGTGAGATGGCTATCCAGCATGCGCTCCGCATGGGCGCGCGTCGGGATGCCGCCGACCAGGGAGAGAAACACGGTCGCCGATTCGCGATCGGTGGGGAACCCCGCCCAATCGCGGCTGCGGAAAATGCCCTGCATCGGGTCCCACAGCATCAGGTTCACTCGCGAGGCGACGTCGTTGATTTCGTTTTCCAAATGCGTCGCCTGATCGAGATCGTTCACATGCAGCGCCATGCGCATGAGGGCGAAGGCGTCCAACGACCAGAGACTGCACAAGCCGACATCATCGATACGCATAATGCCGGTCTGCGGATCGGTGGGCGCAGACTCATAGAGGGGGTGGCCGGGCATGCCGGTTTCCGCTGCGGACGCCCAGTTCAGCAAGTGGTTCTGATTGCCGTCGCGGTTATTCCACCACCAATCATGCCAGCGCAAGAGGAGCGGATAGGCCTCGCGCAGCAACGCCTCGTCACCGGTGAGCTGAAAGATTTTCCAGACGACGTAGGACGCCACGGGCGGGTTGGAGAGCCCGCGCTGCGGACCGTTCGGCGTGGCCTCCGCACTGAAAATGCCGTCCACGGCGAGCAAGCGTAACGCCGCGCGCACATTGGCGATGGCCAGCGCCGGGTCCGTGTAGGCGATCCCCAAGGCGGTGAGAAACGTTTCCCAATTCGGCACGCTCCAGGTGTCGCTCGCCTCCAAGGTATGGCGAGACAGCGTGAGCACCTGTCCGGTGGAGGGCAGCACGAAGGTATTGGCGGCGATGGTCGCTTCCATGGCCTCCAGCGGTTGTTCGAGCAGCCATCCCCCTTGCGGCACGGTCAGGCGCGCCACATCCCATTGCTCGCGCAAAAAGCCCGCCACGTCGTTGGGGAGCGCGGCGGCGTCCGGCGCGAAGATAATCTCGTCCGTGCCCCGCCGTACTTGCCAGCCATCGAGCGCACCGTTCACCTCCCAGTGCGCCGTAATACTGTCGCCGAGAACCTGTGCGATGCGACACGCGCCCACGTCGCCTGCTGCGCCGCATTCGACTTCCACTTCCGCGTCACCAACCAGCAGGCGCAAATGGGCCAGCGAGCGTCCTGCGTCGTCCGGCAGGATCTCTTCCAGTGTCTCCCAGTTCGTCGGACTCAGGGTCTGCCCCGCCTCGTTCTGTACGATTAATGCACAGCGTAGTCCGCTGGGGAGGTGCTCCCAGACGGCGATGGATGATGGATCCCAGGTGGTCCATCCGTGCGTAGTGCTCATACACCCCTCCCACTCATGAAACTGCTCGTCATCGTCTCATGGATGAACTGCGATACTGTGTTCAAAGTGTGCGTCGGATGCCAACGGAGACTTTGAAGACAGATTATGAGCATGGCATTCCCACATTCGGAGCGGGCCTCACCTGCGCGATGCGTTCGGCAGGGGACAAAGACCCGCAGGTGCGGGGAGAACTACCACTTGCGCGTGTCGGCCGGCGCGGCGGCGAGGCTGAAGGCGCGGGTGCGATAGGCGAGGTCGAGTTCATCAAGCCAGCGCTCGTCATCCCACCCCAAGGCGGGGGGCTGATAGGCGAGCTTCTGCATGAGGGGCGCCGCCAGCCGCCGGGCGAATTCACCGCGCAACGGCTGCGGGAGTTCGGTGCGGCGATCGAGGAAACGCTGCACCATGCGGTACTCGTCGCGGGTGAGGCGCGAGAGCTGGCTGAGCGCCGTGGGCTCCAGGAGCCTGAAGACGACGGCGTCGCCAAAGCCGGGGCGGTAACGCGGTTCGTCACTTTCCCGCTCATGGCGCACGACGAGGGTGCCCGCCGCGAGATCGCCCAGTCGCTTGTACTGCGTATTGCTCAGCACCGTGACGAAGGCCAGGCCATAGACGGGGAGGAGGGGAACGCCGGGCAGCAAATCTACCGCGCGCAGCAGGTTGCGGATCAGCACCGCGCGGAAGTCCACCGGGTGCCCGCCATCCTTGATGACGCGCAGCCCCATCACGCGTTTGCCGGGCGTCGCGCCGTTCCACAGCGTCTCAAAGCCGATGTAGTAGCCCCAGGTCAGCAGGAAGACAATGAGGGTGAACACCCCGATCACCACCGATTCGCCCATGCGCGCCGCAAAATCGCTCATGTCGCCGCCGAAGGCCAGGCCAAAGATGTGGAAGAAGGCGAAGGCCAGCACGAGCAGCAGAAACACGAGCAGCAAGACGCCATAGTCGATCAGCGCCGCCAAGGCACGCGAGCCAAACCCCGCCAACTCATAGCGGATAGGCACCTGTTCGGGGGTCAGCACCTCAATGATTCGCGACATGAACACCGTCCTGTGTGAAATTGCAGCCGTTCGCCGATTGTACACGCCACCATGCGTATCCGTCCAGAGCTACCATGCGCCATGTGTCGCCGCCCGAGGCGAAGGAAGCGGGGCTTTCTGCCCGTTGGGCAGGCCAACCTTCCAAACCGTGCTGTTGGTACAGGCTGGAGGAAGGACAATATCCTCGTGCATGTCTGTAAAGTTCATTCAGGTTCATGTCGCTCCACCTGCGCAGGAACAGCAGCACCGTTTGGAAGGAAGGCCTGCCCGCAGGGCAGAAAGCCCCGCTTCCTCATACAATAGTGACACGATGCCGGCGAAAAGCGTCTGGGACTGTCCAGCCCTGGCCCTCTCCTCGGTGTAGCGCGCGCCCGCTGTGGCGCGCCTGTTTCGCCTTCCGATCCGTGCGGCGAGATCGGCTAAGCGTTCCCAAATTGGCGCCCGGCTCCCGTACGCCGCACGGATACGGTCGCACCACAGGCGCGCCACAGCGGGCGCGCGCTACGGAAGCGCGGCCTCTCTCCCCGTGGTAGGGGCCGCCCGCCGTGGCGGCCCGCACGTGTCGCCACCGCAGCCGTGCGGCGTGAGGGGACGGGGGTGTGAGCCCAGGCGACGCACCTTGCCGCTCACGCGAACACGAGACACAAAAGCACTACCAAGGGCCGCCACGGAGGGCGGCCCCTACAGCGAGAGAAGGACACCAGCATTTCTTCCATGGCGTTACCTGTGCACCCAGTTTGGGGCTCATCAGACACCACCCGCTCTTCGGTGTAGCGGGGGGGGGGGGGGGGGGGGGGGGGGGGGGGGGGGGGGGGGGGGGGGGGGGGGGGGGGGGGGGGGGGGGG
>DASXVL010000598.1:0-3679 GCA_036504255.1 Armatimonadota bacterium
AAAATATCTGCCAGTCCGGCGCGCTCTTCCGTGGATAAGTCGGGAATACTCCCCACATGGCGGCGCGGGAGCACCATGGTTTCGAACGGCCAGCATGCCCAAAAGGGCACCAATGCAACGAAATAATCGTTGACGGCGATCAGGCGTTCACAGGCTTGCAGTTCCAGCGCGAGATAATCGCAAAGCAGACAGCAGCCTTTTTTCGCGAGATACTGCTGTTGTGACAGTAATTCTTTCGCGGGTTCTCCGGGGATGCTCTCGCTCGACCAGATCTGTCCGTGCGGATGGGGGTTGCTGCAGCCCATCGCCGCACCTTTATTCTCGAAAATTTGCACATGGTTGATCTCGGGGCGGGTGCCAAGTTCCGTCGTCTGCTCGGCCCAGACATTAATCACCGGCAGAATTTCCTCGGCGGAGAGCTCGGCGAGCGAGAGATCGTGTCGAGGGGAGAAACAGATCACGCGACACAGGCCGCGCTCGGAGCGCGCGACCAGCAAATCACCCACGTTGTATTCGCCGGCTGGCACATCAGGCAAGAGGGCGGAAAAATCATTTTGGAAGACAAATGTCGATTGGTAGTTCGGATTAGCGATGCCATTCGCGCGTTCGTTGCCTGGGCACAGATAACACTGCGGATCGTGCGCCGGTCGCCCTTCCTGTGCGGTCTTCTCAACCTGTCCCTGCCAGGGGCGCTTGGCACGGTGCGGAGAAACGAGCAGCCATTCTCCGGTTAATGCGTTGTAGCGTCGATGTGAGTGGTCCGAAATTTCAAACTGCGACATAACGTCTCCTCAGATGCAAGCTCACGGGGGCGCGGGGCGCACCTCGTCACAATTACTATCTTCTCCTCCGGTCTCGTCGATCCTTTAGGCCCCGACATGAGACCATGTTGTTTCACAAGCTCGCATCGGCAGATTGTCAGAGGCGCTTTGTGGAAAATCAGGTATGGTTGGGAACAACAGTCGCGACAGGAGGTGCAAAATTATGCCACACGCGAACAAAGGACTGGGCGGTTCTGCGGCGTCACCGTCACATCTAGCAGGTGCGACCAAGAACACAAAACACGGCGGCGGTAAAGGCGTCAGCACGAAAAAACGCCCGAAGAGCTAACACTGCCCGGCTCGATCACGTCGTGGGGACGGTAGCCATGCGCACCGTCCCCACTTGCTATTGCCCAGAGGCTTCCTCGGTGAGTTCGGTCGGCAGGGGCGCATAGGCCATGACCTCTGCAGTCACGGTATAATCCATCTCTTCCTCGGCGATCCTACCCTCAAATAGCGCGCGCATGTATTGCTCATGGGCGACAGTGAGTAATCGGATGACATCTTCTTCGGTATCGACCAAGGTGATCCAGCGAAAGTCGGCGACGCTGATATACTCGTGCGCAAGCAACGTATCACGCATCCACTGCAGCAGCCCACCCCAAATTTCTTTTCCCAAGAGTATAACCGGCCGGTCATTCGTAACGCCGACTTGCAGTAATTGCCACACATAGGACAATTCCAACAGGGTCCCGATACCGCCCGGCGCCACCACCACGGCATTTGACAACCGCATGAATTCGTCGAGCCGTGATGAAAAACGGCGGTGGCTGCTCTTGATATCCAGGTGTTTGTTCGCCGGTTCCTGAATGGAAGGAATATCAATTGGCAATCCGTAGGAGCGGCTCTGCCGTTCCACTACATCGAGTACGCCGCTATTCGCCGCTTCCATTAAGCCCGGCCCGCCGCCGGTCACGATATCGATGCCCCGTTCCGCCAGCGCGTGCGCAATGCGGTTCACCATTTTATACACCCGGTCTTGCGGACGAATACGCGCGGAGCCGAAGATGACCACGCGGAAGGGCCCTTGTTCGAGCGCCAGCACCTCGGCTTCCGTCAAGATATATTCATCCACAATTTGTCGCAGCCGATCACGGGCGGATTCCAACTGATCCTCCCGTGTCAGGCGCTCCGGTTGCATCGCCATGTCAGGCATCCTTGCTCATTGTGCTAGGTGACAGGGTGACAGGCAAAGTGAATGGCATCGGCGCCTTCCGCCTGTAAGGCAAGATTCAAAAAATCCAGTGCCAACTCCACGCTCTCCGCGAATCCCCCGTAGGTGCCATGCAGCGGCGTGCCTTCGACGATCGCTTGATAGCGCGTACGCCCTCCAGCCTGGGTTTGTTCAATACGTACCGTCCCGTGCTGTTCGACATCGTCACGGGTGAAAGATAGATCACATTGCTGATAGATCGCCATGGTCACTCCTCCATATTAATGTGACTTCCCAGTTTCTATGCGCATTATCCGGCACTGTGATGACAAATCCGCCGACATGAGCTGCAGGCCATACAGCGGTTGACAGAGTGGTAGTAATCCCGGTACGATCATGATTGGTGAACGCTCACTAACTGGATGTGACTTTGCATGGTGAATAAGAAACAGTTGATATTAGTTGAGGCGAAACGTCTCTTCGGATGCTATGGGTACCTGGGGTTTACGCTCAAGCAGCTTGCTCAAGCGTGCCATATGACCTCACCGGCCTTGTATTACTTCTATACCAGCAAAGCCGAACTGTTCAAGGATTGTGTGCTGTCCGAGATCACCATACGGCAAGCCGTGTTCGAGCGCAGTATGGCGCAGGCGACCACACTGCCGGAATTTGCCCACGCCATGGCGCATGACATCATCGAGGTGTGCGCTTCCGCGGCGTTCCGCGTGGGACAGGCCATGCGTGAAACCGTCCACCTTCCGCTAGAAATGCAGCAGGAATTGCGCACGGCATGGGACACCCAGATGCTTGCGCCTGTTGAACAATTCCTCGCCCGGATGCTCCCCGAACCGCCCAGTCAGGTTTCGTACCGTCTGCTCGCAACGTACGTCCTGAGTCTAGCCACATTCTCCGCCGTGTATGCCGAGGATTATCCGCCCGAGGAACTCGCGGCGCTTATCGAAGCAATAGCCACCGGCCTGCAAACCGCAGCCGTCGTGTAGCCTCGGTCAGATCCCATGCCGCCTGCGGCAAAGCGGAAGGGATCTCGCTCCACGGCAGGGAAATATTCAAGTACGTCGCTGTGGTGTTTTTTCCACCGGCGCGAAACTCCTGTCACCGTCTGGTGTCAAAGCAAAATAGGGAATTCCCCTGTATTCACGCTATGAGGAGCCACTTTTATGTCCCTGCTGTCGCTAGTTGAACAGGGTGGTATCGCCTTGATCCCCCTGGGCATCTGCTCCGTCCTTGTCATCGCCGTCATCCTCGAGCGCATTGTAGCCTTTACCCGCACGGGAAAGGCGCCGAAAGAACTCATGCGTCGTGTCGAGAACTTGCTCGCCGCCGGCGAATGGTACGACGCCATCCGTTTGCTTGACGATTACGATTCTCCGTATGCACGGGTGGCGAAAGCCAGTCTGCTGCACCAGAACGCGTCCCCGCAAGAGATATCCGACTTACTCGCGCTTGCCTGCGATGCCGAGCTTTCTGCGGCAACCAAGCCCTTGCCCGTGCTGGGCACGATCGGCAATATCGCGCCGTTCATCGGGTTGTTCGGTACCGTGCTCGGTATTATGAAAGCCTTTGCGTCCGTCGCGAAGGAAAACTCCGCCGGCTCGACGGTAGTCTCCCAAGGCATCTCGGAGGCGTTGATCGCCACCGCAATCGGCCTCGGTGTCGGTATCGTTGCCGTGGTCGCGAACAACTG
>DASXVL010000599.1:0-7937 GCA_036504255.1 Armatimonadota bacterium
AGAGCGACTGAGCGTTCCCAAATTGGCACCCGGCTCCCTGACGCCGCACGGATACGGTCGCACCACAGGCGCGCCACAGCGGGCGCGCGCTACATCGAAGAAAGAGTGTTTTCTTATGAGGCTGGCCTGCCCAAAGGGCAGAGAGCCCCGCTTCCTATGACCCTACGCGACTGCGCTTTCCGCCCGGTCGTTGGGACGTACGGCGCTGGCCAGGGCGCCGAGGGCGGCGAAGAGCGCGCCGACGAAGAAGGCGAGTTGGAT
The DNA here is from genome assembly GCA_036504255.1 of Armatimonadota bacterium. Classification (GTDB taxonomy): domain Bacteria; phylum Armatimonadota; class Hebobacteria; order CAIYQO01; family CAIYQO01; genus DASXVL01. The sequence goes on from DASXVL010000599.1 coordinate 262, forward strand.
GCCGTGGAGGAGAGCGGGGGCGACGAAGCCGGGGTGGCGCGCGAGGTAGTGGCCTTCCGTAATGACGGCGACGACGCTGCTGGTGGCGATGCCCAGCGCCATGCCGATGTTGCGCATGGTGGCGAGCACGCCGCCGCCGACGCCCAGGTGGGTGCGCGGCACGCTGCCCATGATGGCGCTGTTGTTCGGCGCTTGAAAGATGCCCGCGCCGATGCCCACCACGACGAGGGCGGCAATGATGAAAGGCAGGTGACCGCCCGGAGCGGCGAAGGCCAGCCCGGCGAGCCCGAGGGCGACGAGCGACTCGCCGATGACGGTGAGCGGGCGCGTGCCGATGCGCGTGGACAGTGCGCCGCTGATGGGCGCGAGCAGCAAGATGGCCCCTGGCAGCGCGACCATCACCAGCCCGGTGTGCGCCACGGAGAGGTGCAGCGCGTCCTCCAGCAGCTTCGGTACCAGGAAGGTGGCGCAAAACTGTCCCAGGTAGTTCATGGTGAGCGCGAAATTTGCCCAGGCGAAGACCGGATGACGAAAGAGCGCGAGGTCGAGCAGCGGCGAGCGGCTGCATTGCTCCACGCGCACGAAGAGCACGCCGCAAGCGACGCCGCCCGCGCCCAGCGCGAGCACTGTCGGCGAGGTCCAGCCCCACGCCTCACCCTGCGTGAGCGCGAGCAGCAGACTGCTCAGCGTGAGGATCGCCAGCCCGGCTCCCGTCCAATCGATCGTTGCGCCGGGATGCGGACGAATGGCGGGCAGCAGGCGCAGGCAGAGCAATGTGCCGATGAGACCGATGGGCAGATTAATGAAAAAGATGAGCCGCCAGCCGCCCAACGCCGTGAGGAACCCGCCGAGCGTGGGGCCGATCACTAGACCGATGGCGATGGCCATGCCGACGATGCCCAGCGCGCTCCCGCGTTCCTTGCCGGGAAAGATGGCGGTGGCGATGCCCGAGCTGAGCGCCATGAGCATGCAGGCGCCCACCCCCTGCAGCACGCGCCCGACGATGAGCCAGGCAAAGGTGGGCGCGAGGCCGCACCACGCCGACGCGAGGATAAAGAGCACCGCCCCGGTGAGATAGATACGGCGGAAGCCATGCAAATCGCCAAAGCGCCCAGCGGGTAGAATGAGGCTTGCCAATACCAGCAGATAGATGAGCGGCACCCAGGCCACCTGCGACAGCGCCAGGTGGAACTGCGCCTGCAAAATCGGCAGGATGACATTGACCGCGCTCGCATCCAGCGGCGCCATGACCAGCACGACCAGCATCGCGGCGAGGACCGTCCAACGATTCGGCAGGGGGGCGTGGGCGGAAGGTAACGGTGACATGCTCACAGTATAACGTATCTCACGCACGCGCGGCACGCCGACAGACTCATCAGCAAACAGCCAACCATGAAAGGAAGCGGGGCTCTCTGCCCTCGTCCCTGCGGGCAGGCCAACCTTCCAAACCGTGCTGCTGGTACTGCCTGGTGGCAAGGCCAGTCAGCCCAATCATATCACCAGACATGGACGAGGTCTTGGCGCTTCCTCTCGGCGGTACCAAGAGCACCGTTTGGAAGGATGGCCTGCCCGCAGGGCAGAACGCCCCGCTTCCGCTAGCTCTACGAATGAATAACTCATGTTTTTCATCGCGCGACTTGCCGGTCCCCCGCATATCCGCGACGCATGATACGAAACATTAGCCAAAGCCCGAATTGCTGAACAAGATGATGAGCGGGATGGCGAGGAGGATGAGGAGGAGCAGTACACCGATGATGATGGCGATAATCGCCCCAACGCCAAGGGGGTGGGCGATGCTGATCTCCGCGCCGTCCATGATTTGCCGCACGACCTGCGCGATCTGCCGGATGACCGTTGGTACGTGCCAGCGCTCAACGCCGATCCAGACGCCGTTGTCTTCGGCGACGGGCACGCGCACTTTGCGCGCCGGACTGGCGAGATTGCGCAGGCGGTTCTGTGCCGGCAGTCGCGTTGGCCATGAGACACGATTCTCACCGTGTATACGGATTGTGTGTTGTCATGCGCGCTGCCTTGTTGCAGATGTCAGCGTCTAGCGTCTAGGGGATGATGGCAGGCCGGGATTCCCAGCCGCTAGCTGTAGCGGGTTGTCACGTCGTACCTTCTCTTGGTGCCCGTAGCGCGCCCGCTACAAACGCTCAATCAGCAGAGCTAGGCTACAGCTAGGCGCTAAACGCCATACGCTAAACGCTTGCTCACACCACGAGCCAGGCTGCGCGACATGACACCAATGCGTGTACATCTGCGAAGATGTCAGTAACAACAATGGACAGCAGAGGTATTTCGACGCCACACACGACGGGGAATGGGAGAGGGGACGTATTTGGTTATGGTGATGCAAGAGGAGGTCATCTATGTTCCGTTGGTTGCAACGTCGCCATCAGCATCCCGAGTCTACGCGCCCCCCCGCGCGTGTTTGACTTCCGCCTCTTCGGCACGCTCGCCGTGGTCGCCATGCTGGTGGGCGGAGGCGTGTTGGGCTTACTCATCGCCGCCACCTCCACGCCGAATCCGGCCCGCATCGCGGAGGTCACGAAGCCGGGCACGGTGATGATCGAAACGATGTATGAAGGGACACTCACCGTGCCGGGTTTGAGCTTGTCCGACAAGGGCAAACAGTTCGCCAAGGTGTTGGCCTCATCAGAAGAACCCGCACTGGCGACCTACCACCTGTTCCAGGGGATCGCGAAAAGTCCGATGGATCTGCTCGTCCCGGTCGGCGGTGAGCCGCAAAGCATCAAAGGGGGGATGATGGGGTCCGGTTTCCTGGTGACGCCCGACGGCTACATGGTGACCAACGCGCACGTGGTGAAGGCGGAAGAACCGCTGAAGCAGAACGCTGCGGTGCGGGCCGCCATCAATACCACGCAGGGGGTCAATGCCTCGTTCAAGCGGGATTTCGGCATGGATTTGCCGGAAGATTTACTGAACGAGCTGGCGCGCGCCCTCTATAACTTTTACCAGCAAAACGTCCGCGTCGTCTTCTCCGATTTCCGTATCTATTCCGCCATGGGGGAAGCGGTGCCCGGCGTGGCCATTATCCAAAAAGGCTTTCCGTGCACCCAGGTCGCCTGTGGCGACATCATCCCCGGCAAGGACGTGGCCGTGCTGAAGATGGAGGGCGAGAACCTGCCGACGCTCCCAATCGGCGATGACTCGGCCTTACAAGTGGGTGACCGCATTTACGTGATCGGTTATCCCGGCACCGCCACCTTCCATCCGCTGGTGGAACAGCAGCAAAGCGCGACTATTCCGACGTTGACGTCCGGCGTGGTGAGCGCCAAACGGCCCATGGCGGGCGGATGGTCCGCCATCCAGACCGATACCGCGTTCACCCACGGCAATAGCGGCGGTCCCGCACTGGACAGCCAGGGGCGCGTCATTGGCCTCGCGACTTTCGGGACCATCGATCCGATGACGCAAGAAACGGTGGCGGGCATGAACTTTATCGTGCCCATGAGTATTGTGCGCGAATTCCTCAATCAGAGCAATGTGCAACCGCGCGAGAGCCTCTTCACCAAGCTCTATGCGAGCGCGCTCGATGAACACGGACGTCAGCACTTTAAGCAGTCGCTGAGGATTTTCAATCAGCTCAATGGCATCTCACCGGGTAATCCGTACGTGCTGCGCTATATCACCGACGCGCAAAAGGCGATCGCCGAGGGGAAAGACCGTTCTTGGGAAGACACCCTCCGGCATGGGCTCATTGGCGCCGGATTGTTATTGCTCGTCGGTGGCGGTGTGTTCCTCGTGATGTTGCGCCGCCGTCGGCATGCCCCCCTGCAGTTGCTTCCGATGAAGAACCCCTTGCGCTTGAAACATCGCAAGACACCCGAGGAGCAGCACGGCGAAGAACCGGGAGAGAACGCCGCCTGAGAGGCTGTTTCCAAAGTAGCCACGCCATCTCACGGGTCTTTTTCGCGTCTGCCCGCGTTGGATTTCCTCCGATGTATGTCTGCATACACCTACGGAATTCCGCCTCGCCAGGCCCGAAAAATCCTCCGTGATTTGGCATGGCTACTTTAAAAACAGCCTCTGAGCCCTTATGCCTGCAGGGTGGGATCGACGCCGATGACGGCGGCGCCGGTGAACCGTCCTGCACGCAAGTCGTCCAACGCCTGGTTCGCCTGCGCCAGCGGGTAGACGGTGACGTCGGTGCGCACGGGGATACGCGGCGCGAGCGATAAAAACTCCTCGGCGTCCCGTCGCGTGAGGTTCGCCACCGAGCGCAGCACGCGTTCGCCCCAGAGGATGTCATAGGGGAAGGCGGGAATGTCGCTCATGTGGATGCCCGCGGTGACCACGATGCCGCCCTTTTTCACCGCGCGTAAGGCAGCGGGCACCAACGCGCCCGCCGGGGCGAAGATGATCGCCGCGTCGAGCGGATCGGGGGGCGGCATGTCGGAGCCGCCCGCCCACGCTGCGCCCAGACTGCATGCGTACGCCTGTCGCGCGTCGTCACCGGGACTGGTGAAGGCGTACACCGCGCGCCCCTGAAAGATCGCCACCTGCGTAATAATATGCGCTGACGCGCCAAACCCGTAGAGGCCCAGCCGCACCCCGCCTTCGGTCATGCGCAGCGCGCGAAAACCGATGAGCCCGGCGCAAAGCAGCGGCGCGGCCTGCAGGTCGGGGTATCCGGCGGGAACGGGCGCGCAGAAACGCTCATCCGCCACGCACAGTTCGGCGAAGCCGCCATCGATCTGGTAGCCCGTATAGCGCGCGTAATCGCACAGGTTTTCGCGCCCTGTCGTGCAATACTCGCACACGCCGCAACTCCACCCGAGCCAGGGCACGCCCACGCGCGCGCCGAGCGCAAACCGCGTCGCCTGCTCCCCGCGCGTCTCCACGATCCCCACGATCTGATGTCCCAAGATGAGCGGCAGCTTGGGCTGCGACAGCTCGCCGTCCACAATGTGCAGGTCGGTGCGGCACACCCCACATGCGCGCACGCGCAAGCGCACCTGCCCTGTTCCCGCCGTCGCTTCCGCCACCTCCGCCAAGCGCAACGGCGTCTTCGCCGCCTCCAGCAGCATCGCCCGCATTTCCCCTACCTCCCGCCGCCTCCAGCATAGCAGAAACACGGTGAGACGGCGGTGCAAGAATATACGCATTGTGCCATGTCGTACAGCCTGTCTCGTGGTGTGAGCAAGCGTTTAGCGTATGGCGTATGGGAATCCTGCAAGCCCGCAGGGCTCGAATTCTATAGCCCTGGGCTGATGAATTATCGCCCTGCGGGGGACATGACGGATATGAACGAATTGTTGTCCGGATCAGTACTCTACGCATTATGTGAGGTATGCGATAGCTCATGTTGTCACATCGCGCCTTACCTTGGTTCCCGTAGCGGGCGCGCGCTGTGGCGCGCCTGTTTTGCATGCTGACCCGTGCCCGCGAGAGCGCCTGAGCGTTCCCAACTTGGCACCCGGCTCCCTTTCGCCGCACGGATACGGTCGCACGACAGGCGCGCCACGGCGGGCGCGCGCTACAGACGCTCAATCGGCACAGATAGGTACAACGTGACACTACAGCTAAACGCTATACGCCAGACGCTGACATATGCAACAAGGCAGCGTGCATGACAACACACCATGCGTATAGACCAGCATGGCGCGACGGCGCGCACGCTGGCGAGAACTATCCATGCCGTCGCGTGTCGTCTCCGGCATCTTTCTGTAATTCGTACAAAGAAACCCATGATTTGTCTATCGTCAAGACAGCGTTCCTTCGTTACCATCATGGGAGCAAGAGAGGAGCGCGTAATGGCTGATGCTTTTTTTGAGACCTACATGGGCCGGGGGCCGCGACAGGTGACACACTATGAGCACTGGTCGTGCCCGGACGCCGAGACCTACCTGACGGGCATCGACTACTACGCGCACCCCCAGGCGTGCCGCGCGCGGCTGCAAGAGCTCTATCCCGAATTGAATTTGCCGGTACCGGAGACGGACGACCCGAAGCCGCATCCACGGCTGAGTCACGGCGCGGGCGCGACCTCGGACGCTGACCGGCACACCGTGCGTTGGGGCGACAGCGAGACGGCGACGTGGGAGCACGGCGAGGCGATCTTCAAGACCATCGACGATGTGCTCAACTTCAGCCCGCTGGCGAAAGGCGATTTCAGCGACTTCCCCTTTGTGGTGATGGCGCAGGACTTTTCCAGCGAAGAGATCATCTACCAGCGCTACCGCGCGCAATTCCCCGCCGAGTGGGGCGATACCGCGCCTGAGGGCGTGAACACCGGTACCTGGTTTTACAACACGCTCTTCATGTGGCCGCTGCTCACCTTTGGGTGGGAATGGTTTCTCGAGGTGTGCCTGCTCGACGAATTCGAGCCGATCATGGACGAGTTCGCGGAGATCAACCGCCGCGTCTTCCGCGCCTTCGCCCGCCTGCCGGTGAAATTCGTCACCTGCCACGACGATATCGTCACCTCGCGCGGCCCGGTCTGCTCGCCGGCGTGGATGCACAAGTATATCTTCCCGCGCTACGAGGAGTATTGGGGCATTCTCAAGGATGCCGGCAAAGAAGTCATCTTCATGGCGGACGGTTGCATGGACGAATATGCCGACGACGTGCTCGCCTGCGGGGCGCGCGGCATCGTCACCGAACCATACACCGATTTCAAGGCCATCGCGCGCAAACACGAAAACGTGGCACTGGCCGGCGAAGGCGACAACCGCATCCTGACGCGCAACGACCCGGCGGAGATTCGCGCCATGGTCGCGTCGATGGCGGAAACAGCACGCATGAGCCAGGGCTACTTCATGTGCATCGGCAATCACATCCCCTGGAATATCCCGCCACAGGCGATCAAGTGCTACCTCGATACGTCACGCGAGCTGGCCTCGCGTGCGTAATACGCTTTCACCGTCCCGCCCGGTGTCGCTCGCTCCGGGTGGGATGGTGGATACCTTTACACGTGCTGTTCGCGCAGCGCTCGGTAGCAGTGCATGCTCTCGACGACCATGACAATATAGACCAAGACAAAGGTAGGATAGAAGAGCAAATAGAAGCGGTTGAACAGACCGAGGAAATGCTCAGACAAGAGATTGAGTGTCGAAAAGACAAGAACATAGGTCAGACACAGTACGGAAATCACATTCCGCGTAAACGCCATTTCACGCGCTGGCAACGGCAAGCCAGTAGTCTCGGGAGAAGAGCTCTTGGACGGTCGCAGCCGACGATACATGAGAAAGGCGAGGGTGCTGAGACTGCCGGTACCCACGAGTACCTGCGGTGACACGCTACTTCTGGCCAGGACGTAGGCAGGCAGACACAGCAGGATTCCCTCCAGGAGTGTCACCTTCCAGCCATGGCAAGTCGGCCAGTGTACTGGCTCGCGGAAATATTCACGCACATGCAGCAGGAACGTGTGGAAGTCCATCGCGCACTCCAATCCTGTCTTGACCATGCCCATCATTCGCCGGACGGTGGTGTATTCCTGTTAAAAAGCCTGCGCAAACTTCGCCATTCCCTGCGCATGCGGTGGGGCTCCAGCACCGTTTGGAAGGGTTCGAGCGCAGCGAGTCCCGCCGTTCCCAGCCCCCGGGAGAGGCGAACCCTCATAAGCAAACACCCTTCCATGCAAGTTGCCGCGTTCCCCTACCCCCGGTATAATGAGCGGCGAGAGAGAGCGAGGGCTTGTTATGCGGTTT
>DASXVL010000600.1:0-10484 GCA_036504255.1 Armatimonadota bacterium
CCGGGAAGGGTCAAAAAAGCATAGCAAGCCCGGATGCGAATACTATGTTTCCGCATTTGCAGGGATCATATGAAACTGCCGGGCATTAGTTACAAACATGGTAAGCGCCAAAAACGATAAGATGCCACACTATACTCTCCGATACTTATGTCGTCAAGCGGAATGATGCTCTTCTCTGCCGTCAAACCCGGTAAATATACCCTGTCCGTTGACCGGCGTTCTATCGGATTGAACCATATGACGGTGCAGCCGATGCCGTGCGAAGTGACTGTTGATGGGCGCACCACCAATGAGCAAATGAGCAAGGACAGATCCTTTTTGAGGGCTTGCGCCCTGGGGACTGGGTGGTCCGCGTCTACCCGCAGAACCTCCCCAATCTGCATTACCTGGAGCCGGAGACCTGCACCGCGTGGACATTGCCATGGGGGCGGAGACGGAATTCGTCTACTAACGCGCCATACCGAAGGTCCAGCCGCATCAAAATCATCCCGCAGGACGCGGAGACGCGGGCCAGTGAGCCGATGGTCGGCAGGTCTGCGGTCTCTCCCGCGACAGCGCCGCTGATAGGCGGACAAGCGGACCGGTGATTTTATATGGCTGTGTGATCCGTCAAGCGACGTTATTCGCGAGCTGCTAGCGAGGAAAAGGGCTTGCTGCCGCTGAGCGTGAGTGTCACGCGTGTATACCCCCCTGGTTGGCTTTCCGTTTCCCACGCGCCGCCGATGACGGCCATCAAGGTGCTGTGCAGCGCCACGCCGTGGCCGGTGCTCATGGGGGAAGCGGAGGGCGTGTCGCAGCCGATGCCGTCATCTTCGATGAGCAGGCGTACTTCGTCCTGACACGATGCGGCGATGCGTAACTGTACGGCGGGCGCGCTGTCGTGACCGGCGGCATGCTTCGCGGCGTTGCGAATGGCTTCGCGCGCCGCGCCATAGAGCACTTCCGTGGTGAGCGGCGGCAAGTCGGTGAAGTTGGCGTCCGCGGCGGCGTCGATCTCCCAGCGCACCGCGCGGAACGTGCCGCGCAGGTCGCGTTCGACGACATCATGCAACGCGCCGATGAGGCCTTTCGTCGTCACATCGCGCGCGCTCGCGGAGGGCATGGCGTGCAGGATATCCGCGATCTGCCGGTGAATGTCGGTGAGCTGCGTGACGACCGCCGACGGCGCAAGCTGGCCGGCGCTGAGCGCCAACATGGTGGTGTGAATCTGCGGCAACACTTCGTCATGCAGCGCGCGGCGCGTCTGCTGGTCCACCACTTGTTGCTCGGCCATGCGCGTGCGCTGCAACCCCATCAGGCGGCTGGCGAGCGCGGAACTGGCGAGGCCATCGAGAAAGCGTTCGCCGACGGCCCGCGCGATCTCGACTTCTTCCTGGGTAAAGAGGCCGTGATTCCGCTTCGCGCCCAGCAGAAAAAGCCCGTTGAGCCCGCGTTCACCCCATAACGGCACCGCCCAGATCGCTCCGCCGTAGCGTCCGGCATTGAGCGGGAGGCAGAGCGTGCTCGGTGATGCGAAAGACGCGACGAGTTCGGCCACCGAATCGGGCCGTTGCGCGTCCGGCGGAAAGGTCAGCGGGTGTACCAATGAGGAGAGCGGTCCGAGGGGGAAGAGGTAAGCGAACTCCACCTCCAACATCTGCGCGCAGAGTCGCTGGAAGGCGTGCGCATCTTCCTGCGGCAGCGATTCGCCCGCGAGCATTGTGCTATAGAGGCGTGGCCCGGTATGGAAGAGCCGTAAATTGTTGACGGCGCGTTCGTGCTCGATGAAGCCACGCCAGACCGAGAGCGCGTACAACGTCATCACCAGCGCGCAGACCAGCAACGCGCCAAAGATCGTCGGGATGTGCAGGAACACCCCGCACGACAGGGTGACGCCGAAACCGCCTGCCAGCAAAATGGCCCCCAACCACCGGCGGCGCAAGCCCTGCCGCAAGAGCACTTTGCCGGTAAAGATTTCATAAGACACCACCGCCTGCCCGATGAGTACCGTCGCCACTGCCAGCAACACCGCCACCGCTAAATCAATCCATGCCATGGCATACGCCGTGCCGGGTGGCAAACCGTTGCTGTCGATGAAGAGCATGTCCGGCATAAAACGCACCAAACTGCCGCAGACGAGCAGGCTGATCAGCAGCAGCACGATGGTGGTCACCACCAGCCAGGGGCGGGCGCGCTCGCGGGCATGATCGCCCATCAGGCGTCGTGACGGGGCCGGGTGAAAGATGACATCGAGCGCCAGCCCCATGCACACAAGCAGCAAAATCATGTACAGCAGGGCGAGCACCGGCATGCCGCCGAGGTAGGGACCGGCCAGGATGATGGCCGGATCAAAGGAGGAGAGCAGCAGCAGCGGGCGCGCGCGGATCGCGGGGTCGGAACACGCCAGCAAGACTGCCACTCCCAGCAGACTGAGTAACCCGTAGAAGCCGGCGGTATGCATCCAGTGATGCCGCATGGCGCGACGGTTCTCCCAAAACCCGACATGCCAGAGCATGGCCATATACCAGGCCCCCGGTAAGAGCAAGCCCATCACCCAGGCCAGGGGCCACTTACTCAGCGCGAGGGGGTTACCGGTATCGAAGCCGTGGCTGATGGCAATGGCGTGAAAGGCGACGAACGCCGCGCCGAGCAGCATCGCCATGCTGATCAGCCACACATAGACATGCCGGCGCTCGGCGGTGAGCAGTATCGTACAGCCTAACCACCCCAACAGACAGACGATGAAGAGGGAGAGCGCCAGTAGCGTCCAGACCAATATACCCATCACCGACCCTCCCACGGTACCCAATGGCCCTGTTCATTCTCGACGCGCGGCACGCCGTCGTCTTCCCAGACGATGAGGCGGTCAGTATACATGATGAGCGCGGCGCGCGTGCGCGCGACCTTTTCATCGGTGGTCGTCTTGTCGAGTCCCCACGCCGCATAAATTTGCCCATTGGTGCGGCTGATGGTGCGTTTATCACGGAACCCCATGCTCGCGGCGATGTGCTCGTTGGTCATCCCCTGGGCAATGAGCGCGGCCACTTCGAGTTCGTTGGGCTCCAGCAAGGCGCGCGGGGAGCAGGCGTCCTTGTGGCGCACTTCCTGCACGCGCGTTTCAATCTCCGGGTCGATGAAGCTGCGCCCGGCGACGGCATCCTGCAATAACGGCACGATCAATTGCGGCAGCAAGTAGTTGGACTTGCGCACGTACGCGTAATGGCTGAGGATGCCGGCATGGCGAAAGGCGCGGTAATAGACATCGTCATCCTGGATCGAATAAAAGACCACCGGCTGGCGCGGATATTCGCGGCGGATCGCCACGGTGGCTTCAATGCCGTTCATCACGCCGGACAGTTGCACGTCCATGAGCATGGCCTGCGGCGCCGCCTCCAGGCAATAGCGCAACGCCTCTTCCCCGCTCGCGCAGTCGTGCAACACGCGCACCGCGCCGGTCGCCTCCAAGCCCGCCTTCAACGCCGGGCGCAAACGCGCATTATCCTCGACCAAAAGTATCCCGAGCATGACGTTTCCCCCTGTCGGCCGGTATCACCTGCGCTCAGTATAGGGGAATCGACAGGCAAGACCAAGCACTCAAGTGCAGAAAAGACTGTCCTCAGTGGGTGGGAAGTTCTCCGGCGTGCAGGTAGATTTAGTGAGATGTCAATCCACGAAGGAGGCCGTTCCCATGAAAGTCAAGATGATTCTCCCGGCGCTGGCCGAAGCGACGAGTCCGTTGTTCCGTCCGCTCAAATACTCGCTCTTCCCCCCGCTCGGGCTGGCCACGCTGGCCGGGTATCTGGACGACGACGATGAGATCGTGCTGCAGGATGAGCACGTCGAAACGCTGGATCTCGCCGATGAGCCGGAACTGGTGGTCATTCAGGTGTACATCACCTCGGCCTACCGCGCCTATGAGTTGGCGGATCATTACCGGCGCAAGGGCGCGCACGTCTGCCTGGGCGGACTGCATGTCACGGCGCTGCCGGACGAGGCGGCGCAGCATGCTGACACCATCTTTTTGGGACCGGGGGAAGATACCTGGCCGGCCTTCCTCGCCGATTACCGCGCCGGGCAGCCGGGGTCGATCTACCAATCGCGCAGCCGTACCCTCTGCGGGCAACCACGCCCGCGGCGCGATTTGCTCAAACGCCACTTGTACCTGGTGCCGAACGCGCTCGTCGTCTCGCGCGGCTGCCCCCATGCGTGCGACTTCTGTTATAAGGAGGCGTTCTTCCAGGGCGGGAAAAGCTTCTATACGCAACCGGTGGATGAGGCGTTAGCCGAGATTGCGCGCTTGCCCGGACGGCACCTCTTCTTCCTCGACGATCACCTGTTCGGCAACGGCCAGTTTGCCCGCGCGCTCTTCGACGGCATGCGCGGCATGGGGCGCATTTGGCAAGCGGCAGGCACCGTGCAGTCCATCCTCCAGCCGGGAATGTTGGAGCGCGCGACGGCCAGTGGGCTGCGCAGCCTGTTTGTCGGCTTCGAAACGTTGAGTACGCAGAATTTGCGCGCGCAGCACAAAACGCAAAATATCCACCACAACTACGAGGCGGCGATACGCCGTGCGCATGATCTGGGCGTGATGATCAACGCCAGCTTCGTCTTCGGCATGGATGACGATGATGAAGACGTCTTTGCCCGCACGGTCGCCTGGGCGGTCGAACACGGCATCGAGACGGCGACCTTCCACATCCTCACGCCGTATCCGGGCACCGCACTCTATGCGCGCATGATGGCGCAAGGACGCATCACCGCACAAGATTGGGGGCGATACGATACGCGCCACGTCGTGTTCGCGCCCGCGAAAATGACACCCGCCACCCTCGAACGTGGCTACCGGCAAGCGTATACGGATTTTTACCAATGGCGCGCCATCTGGCAGAGCGCGCAGGCCCACCCCGATGCGGCGGCGCGCGTGCGGCACCTGGCCTACACCGGCGCCTGGAAAAAATGCGAGTCCGTCTGGAATGTCCTCATCAAGCTCAAGCAGGTCGGGCGGATGCTGCCGGCGTTTGAACGCATCCTGGCCGGCGGCATGCCGCAAAGCGATGCCGCGCAGACCATGCAGGGGTTGCGTGTGACGGATAGCCCCGAAGCGATGACGCGCATTGCCGTTGGGCAGAGCCGCTAGGCACATATGACAACACCCGATCTTCAGGCATGGCGCAACCGTTGCGCTCATGAACCCTGCGCGGGTACTGCTGGCCGTCCTTGCGTGCGCGGTTGGCCCACTGTGGGCTGAGCGCGCCGAGGACAAGACGCGGCTGCTCCTCGGCAGTCGGTTTGCCGATGACCGAGTGCAGCGGTGAACGGACCAGCAGGCAAAACCAGAGGGGGACTCCCTACTCGACCTATCCCAGAGCTGGAAATATCAGCTTGGATGTGGTTGCCATACCCAAGTGACAGTACACCGCGTTGAGCGGTGTACAATATCAAGCCTCCGGCCCTGCAGGTACATGACGCTATACGCATTGTGTCATGTCGTGCCGCCTGTCGCGTGGGGTGTGCAAGCGTCTAGCGTCTGGAAATCCCGAGTGCCAACGTTCCCTATACGCTATACGCCAGACGCTGACATATGCCACGAGGCAGCGTGCATGACGACACAGCATTCGTATAGAAATCTATAGATATTTATAATGGTATTCTGGCTACGTTCGGCTGCGTGCAGTGTCTTTACGCGAAAAAATCATAATATGACAGGCATATCCGTGCGTTATGGGGAATGCTAGGCGATTCATGGCGTGATATAGGCGTATTGTAGTCGTAAATTTATATAAATATTTACAAAATTGACTTGACAGACGTGGCTGACTCGCTATACTAAAGCAATGAAACAACGGGTAACCCAGGCATCTATAGCGAAAGAGGCCGGCGTGTCATGCGCCGCGGTCTCGATGGTGATTTCCGGCAATCCGAGGTCCACCATCGCCCCGGATACCCGCGACCGGATTCTCAGCGCGGCCAAGGCGCTGGGATATTCCGGCCCGATCACACCCAAGCAAACCCCCGCGCAGACCATCGGGTATATTTTGAATAACCCGAACGTCTCGCTCACCGCCCCTGGCGCATTGTCCTACGAGATAATCAATTATCTTGAGCAATTAGGGTTCGATCTCGTCATCGCCTACCGCGAGCAATTGCAGGCATCGCAGTTGCCTGATTGGATTCTGCAACGACGCGTAGTGGGGGTGATCGTTCAAGGATTTGACGAGCCTTCCATGCTGCAACAGTATCTGCCTGCCGTGTCGTTGAATCACGATACGGCCGCGTGCGTGGAGGGCATCGATTCAGTGGCGCCCGACAATGCGGCGGGCGTGCGGAAGGCGCTGGACCACCTGCGCGCGCTCGGACATCGCCGTGTCGCCTTTTTTAGTATGTCGGATCACCCGCATTTCTACGAACGCTTACAGGGGTACCGCACTTGGTTTGCCGAGATGGGGTTGCCTATCCCCGACGACTTTATCGCGAAAGACGATGCTCCCGCTCCCACGCCTGCCGAGGTTGAGGCCTATGCGTCACGCACCATGCAACGGTGGATGGCGCTGCCGGAACCGCCGACCGCTGTGCTGTCCGTGAACGATTGGTTTGCCGTGCAACTGATGGCGGCCGCGCAGTCACTGGGCATCGCCGTGCCCGCACAGCTCAGTTTTGTCGGCTTTGACAATTCTACGCTCTGCGGCACCTGTACCCCGTCGCTCACCTCTGTGCAACAGCCCATCTCGGCCATAAGTCGCATGGCGGTGCAGTTGCTGCTCGACCGCATCAACGGCATCGAGCGCCCGCAGACGCGTGTGCGCATGGATGTCGAACTTATCCCGCGCGCTTCGACGGTGGCGCCCTGCGCGACGCCGGTCGCCCTGCTGGTCTGATCTTGGTTTGTTCTGTCATCGCACCATATTATTCTCAAGGAGTTAGCGTATGAAAACTCTACGTTCCTCGTCTCGATTCCAGGGTTTTACCCTGATCGAACTCCTCGTCGTGATCGCGATCATCGCGATTCTGGCCGCCATCCTCTTCCCGGTCTTTGGCAAAGCGCGTGAAAAAGCGCGGCAGACCAAATGTACCAGCAATCAAAAACAGATTGCCTTGGCGGTAGCGATGTACAGTCAGGAAAATGAAGAGAAGTTGCCGCCGGTCGCCAGTTGGCTTACCAGCATCAACGTGCCGGACAAGATGTACGACTGCCCGACCTCGGAAAACCGCGGCAACATCTCCAAGCCGGACTACGGCTACAATGCCATGTGTGACAACCTCGCCCTGGGCGACGCCGGCCGCACCGATCAGCTCATCCTCACCGCAGATGGCGGGACGACGAGTTCGGCGACCGCCCCCTATGTCCCGTTCGCGATTTATCGTGCCAGCGACATCAGCCTCATCCATGGCGCGAAAGCGGTCATCAGTTATGCGGATGGGCATGTGGAGACGAGCAACCAGCGTCCCCCGGTGACTGACACGCTGACGCTCTGGGTGCGCGCCGACCTGGGCGTGCTGCAAAGCGCCACCAACGCCACCCGGGTGACGAATTGGCTGGATAACTCGCCGAAAGGCAACGACCTCGCGCCCTACGCCCAGACCACCGTCTATCAACCGAACTGGAGTGGCGGCTCGCTCAACAGCATGCCCTCGCTCTACTTTACCGGCGCTTATATCGGCACGGACCTGGCGCAGGTCTCCCGCGTGTGCACTCCGACGATAACCGGCGCCTTCACCTGGTTTGCCGTCTACGCGGCACCAAAAGGCGCTACCAGCGGCTGGCCGCGCGTCTTCTCCTGTCCCACCACCGGTGGCGCGGATTCCGTGACGGGGATCGCCGTCAATCCGCCCACCCCCCCGTCCGGCAAGGGGATAACGCCTCCCACGATCACCTCAGGTACCAAGACGCTGGCCGCCGGTGATGGCATTACCGCGCTCGGCATCGGACAGTTCACCTTCAATGGCGGCAACCCGGGCAACAATGCCGCCTTCGCGGGGAATGTCGCCGAGGTACTCCTCTATAACTCGGTGCTCTCCGCGGCGGATATCACGAAAGTGACCAACTATTTGAAGAGCCGGTACGGCATCTAACATTTGCGGCGTCGCTCTGCTCGTTCCCCTTCGCCATGCGGCGCAGGGGAACGAGGCGCAGGGCGTCCCACTCACTTTACGCGAAAAGGAAAACGCACATGCGATCATACACGACGTTGTTAGCGATTCTCTGGTGTTGCGCACTCAGCGCCTGCGCGCTCGTCACCTACGCGGCTGACGTGGTGCGCGTGGACACGACGACGCAGCGCGTGGTCAACGGCTATGGCGAGGTGCCGCGTCTCTTCGGCGGGACGGTGAACGGCTCCAGCCGCGACCAGGCCATCGACGAGATTCGCGCCCTCAACCTGAACGGGGCGCGCGCCTATCTCTGGCCGTTCGGCTGGTGGAAAGACGCCGGGTTTGTGGCCACGCCGCACACCCCGTGGGCGGCGGCGCAGTACGGCGGCAAGCCGGCTAGTCGCGAAGAAGCCGCGGCCATTTACGAGAAATTTTACGCGCAGGACTTTGCCAGCCTCATGGAGCGCTGGTGGACGGTTGCCGATGCGCCGGGCAGCCAGGCCTATCAGATGCAGCTCTTTCGGAAATGGGCGCTCACCGACGGCATTATCCTGCACATGCAGGTGGACGGCAGCAGCGACAAGTACCCGGAGGCCGTGGCGCGTTACTACCAGGCCTACCTGGATACCATCAAAGCGCACTATCCCGAGGTGAAAGTGGAGTTTGTGCAGCTGACGAATGAGCCGAACTACTCCTGGTGGAGCGGGCAATTCGCCACCACCAAGGACAGCGTGGATACCTGGCTGCGCGTCTTCAATCGGCTGGATACCACGTTGACGAAGAGCGAACCGCAGATAAAACTGCTCGGCCCCTGTCTGGCCAGCAGTGAGTTCTTCTCCTGGGGGGGCTGGCGTAACTGGACGGCGCCGGTGTTGCGCGGCGTGCAGCAGCCGTTACGCTACTTCAACTACCACCTCTACGACCAGGGGGCCTATACCAACCTGGCGTGGATGGGCATGGTGCAGGCGCAAGCCGAAGCGCTCGGGCGCCCGCGCCCACGCGCGGTCATTACCGAGATGAACCAGAATCTCACCGGCAGCGCACAGCCCGTGCGCGTGAAGTGGTGGACGGAGCATCTCTTCTCCGGGCTGCAGCACCCTGACCTGATGTATGAATACGATTACTTCCTGCTGGTCTACCCCTCGGAGTTCGATCGCGCCAACATCCTGTCGAAAGACGGCGCGCGCTTTGCCCCGCGTGACCCGTACTGGGTGTACTGGACGCTGGCGAACACGCGCGGCAAGGCGCTGGAAATCTCATCACCGCGCAACGCCGCCGTCCGCCTCTTCGCCTGTACGCCGAATGCGCAGCAGGTGGTGGTGAGCGTCTTCAATAGCGGCGAGACCCCGGCCACGCTCACGCTCGATCCCGGCTTGTCCGCCGGCACGAAGGTGACCGCGGTCACCCGTCGCCTTGCCGAGTACCAGGGGGAGACTATGCGCCACGAGCAACTGACGTTGCCGGCGAGCGCCACCCCGGTGGAGGTGACGCTCGCCCCCGGCGGCGTGAGCAGCCTGACCTGGCAGTTGGCCGGCGGCCCGGTGGCCCCGACACGCACGGTGCAGACGCAGGAGTTTTACGCGCGGACCGTGGCGCAGTCGTTCGCCAAAGACCTTACCGTGCCGCTCGCCGTCCCCCGGTTGCCGGGCACGGCGGACGTCGTGTCGCTGCGCGTCGCCGTCAGTTCGGATGACCTGCTCAACGCGCGCGGCCTGACGGTGCTGTTCAACGGCCACGCCACGCCGGTCTATTGGAACGAAGCGCCGCGGCAGACGGAGACGGAAGCGCGCACGAGCTGGTGGCTGGACGTGCCGCTGCGCCGGGAGTGGGTGACGCGGGAGAACACCGTGGTCTTCGCCAAGCCCGACACGGATTACCGCCTCATGTTCGCCTCGCTCGTCTACCAGGGCTATGCCGATGCCGCGACGGCGAAACGTGAAGAAGCGCAGGCGCTGGCGGCGCGCGAACACGGCATCTCAGCCTCGCTGAAACCGGTGGCCCCGCTCACCGAGCAAGGCAGCGCACCGTTTGAACTGTTGCTCAATAACGCACAGGCAACGCCGGTGAGCTATCGCGTCAAGACGACCCTGCCGGCCGGGCTCTCCGCCGCCGACGTACCCGCCACGCAAACGGTCACCGTGCCGGCGCACGCCAGCCGCACGCTACGCGGCACATTGCATGCGGGCGCCGCGCCACTACTCCAGGAAGGGATGTTGCGCGTGCAGGTGGGGCTCGACGGGGCCGTGCGCGAACTCACCGCGCCTGTGGCTATTTACCCCGCACGCCAGGCGATGTGCGTCAGCACGCCCCCGACCATTGATGGCAAACTGGACGACTGGCGCGCGGTGCCGCCCGTCACCTACACCATCCCCGGCCTGACCACCAAGACGCGCGTGGCGTGGGATGCGACCAATCTC
>DASXVL010000601.1:0-10012 GCA_036504255.1 Armatimonadota bacterium
TGAGGCCTAATCCCCAAGCGGGAGATATTTCTGGTACAATAGCTGGGTGAGGAGGCGACTCCTCACCCAGTCCTTTTTGGTGCCGGCCTTGCCGATACACCGCTTCTTTTGGCAGAACAGGTATCACCGTGAGCACATCCAACGCCGTTCTCGAACGTATTCCTCCGCAAAGTCTCGAAGCCGAGCAGGCCGCGCTGGGCGCCATGCTGCTGGAGCGCGACGCCATTGCGCGCGCCGTCGAATTGCTGCAACCGGAAGATTTTTACCGCGAGTCGCATCGCCTCATCTACTCCGGCGTCCTGGAACTGTTCAATCGGCATGATCCGGTGGACCTCATTACGCTGGGCGAATGGCTGAAGTCGCGCGACCAATTGGAGACGATTGGCGGTACGCTCTACCTGACCACCATCATGTCGCAGGTTCCCACCGCGGCGGGCATCGCGCACTACGCGAATATTATCCGTACTAAGGCGACGCAACGTGCGCTCATCAAGGCGGCGGATGAGATCATGAACGCCGCGTACCAGGGCGACAAAGACCTGGACGAATTGGTGGACGAGAGCGAACAGAAGATCTTTGCCATTGCCGAGCGCAGCGTAACCAGCGGCTTTGTCGGCCTGCAGGACCTTGTGAAGAAGCAATTCTATAATATCGAAGATTCGCGGGAAAGCGGCACGCCGAGCGCAGGCGTGAGTACCGGCTTTACCAACCTGGACGCCATTACCGCCGGGCTGCACCCCGCCGACCTGATCATTCTGGCGGCACGCCCGAGTATGGGTAAGACGGCCATGGCGCTGAATATCGCGCGCAACGTCGCCTTACTCGAAAAGAAATCGGTGGCCATCTTCAGTATCGAAATGGCGAAGGAGCAGTTGGCGCTACGTATCCTCTGTTCCGAAGCGCGCGTCAACCAGGAGGGCGTGCGCCACGCCATGATCTCCGACGAGGATATGACCAAGTTGGCGCAAGCGGTGGAGCGCCTGTGGGATTGCCCCATTTTCATCGATGACTCCCCCTCGATCAGCGTGCTGGAAATGCGCGGGAAGGCCCGCCGCCTGAAAGCGGAACATGGCTTAGGCCTGATCGTGGTCGACTATTTGCAGTTGATGCATAGTTCGAGCAAGGTGGAAAACCGCACACAAGAGATTGCGCAGATCGCCCGCGGCTTGAAAGCGCTGGCGCGCGAAATGAAGGTGCCGGTCATCGCGCTCTCGCAGCTCTCCCGTATGGTGGAGTCACGCTCGCCGCGCCGCCCGCAACTGTCTGACTTGCGTGAATCGGGCGCTATCGAGCAGGACGCCGACTTGGTGGCATTCCTCTACCGCCCGGCGTATTACGGTGAAGATGAACTAAAGCGCGTGGGGTTGGACCCGGAGCGTGAAGCGAATATTACCGAAATGCAAATCGCCAAGCAGCGTAATGGCCCGGTCGGCACCATTAAACTGGTGTGGATGCCGGAGCACGGGCAATTCGGCGACGTGGCGCATCACCGCTAACGTAGATGGTTAGATGCCGTGCGTGGCGTGGCGCCCGCGACGGCGCAACTCCGAACGTGGCGTGAGCATGCCGGCGGGACGCCGGGCACGCCGCGCCTGCCAACGATAGAGCAGCAGACCGATACCCGTGAGGAAGGCCAGGGCGAAGAGCAGCAACGCCGCCAGCACCCAGCCACCAAACGCCTCACTGGATGTGTCCGTTTTCAGCGGCACCTGCGTCGCGTTTAAAATATCTGTCTGCGGCGGAAAACGCAGCGCTTCTTCACCGGACGCCACCATGCCGCGATTACGCGCGAGATCGGCCACACCCTCCGGACTGCGCCGCCAGTCTTTTAGCTTTTGCAGTTGCTCTTTCTCATGGCGTTTCGCTTCGACCTGACGTTCCAGCCGGTTACGCTCCGCCAGGGTACCGTTGCCGCGCATAAAAGAGCCGACCATCGCACAGACGCTGACCGATAGGGCGATCGCGACAAGGGCGATCATCGCCATGCGCCAGGTCAAAAGGCGTTGCGGAATATAGGAGACGATGGTTGTGGCGAGTTGCGTCAAACGTGGGCGTGCCATAATATTTCCTCTACTAGCGCTCTGCGGCAAGGGGAGCGATCCGGAACACTTGACTATTTGTATGAAAAGTGTGATAAATATGCAAGCGCCGATTGCGACACCATGGATTCAGTATACCAGATTACCAAGGACCGTCAACGATTTTCCGTCGGCGTGAGGAGAGAATATGACCAGTTTTCGTCGGACCGTTTGCCGCTGTATCATCGCCGCGTTGACCATCATGCTACTGGCAGCATCGCAGGCGCAGCCTACGGTAACACCGTCGCCCGTCCCCCTCTCGCCCATCGCGCCGCCAACCGCTCCATTAACCGTGGATGATGCAGTGGCGCTGGCGTTGCGCAATAACCCCGCCATCACCCTGGGCGTGCAGAACGTACAGATTGCGCAAGACCAGCTCGCCTCCGCGCGCTCTGGGCGCTTACCGACCGTCGGAGTGAGCGGGAGTTTTAGCTACACGCCGGCCGGCATCACCAGTGGCAGCGGGCCGAGCGCCACCACCGGTTATTTTTTCTCCAGTGGCGCAGCGCTTGCCACGCAGCCGATTTCACCCGCAAGCCGCTGGCGTGCGCCGATCCAGTTCGCGAACGCCAATGTCGGGGTGAATCAGGAAGCGCTGCTGCGCACGCAGCAACAGGTGGTCTTTCAGACGCGCCAGGCGTTTTACCAATATTTGAGTGCGCAAGAATTGCTGCAAGCGTCACAGTACGCGGTGACCGTTGCGCAGACGCAGCTCGATATTGCCAACGCCACCTTCAACGCCGGCACCGCGCCGCGCCTCGACGTCGAACAGGCGAAAGCCACGCTGGCCAATGCCGAAGTCGCGTTATTCGGCGCGCAGAACGGCCTTGACGTGGCACAGGCCGGTCTGGCCACGCAACTGGGCTTTCCGGCAGGCACGCCGGTGACCATTCGCCCTCCCGCAGGATTACCCACGGTCCCGGACAAGGTTGAGCCGTTGGTCGCCCTGGCGTTAACGCTGCGCCCGGAGTTGCTGCAATTGAATTTCCGTCGGGAGCAGTTACGCGCCAATATCGCGCTGACGCGCTTGGAGTTGCAGCCGTTGCTCAACGCGCAGGCGCAATATAACAAGACGTTTCTCGGCGGCTCGCTGCAAGGGCCGGATGGTTTGGGACTCTCGCTGCAGCTCTCCTACAACTTATTTAATGGCGGAAAACAGCGTGCGGATGTGGCCGCCGCGAAAACGCAGTTGCTGCAGGTCGATACACTCGCGCGGCAGTTAGAGATCGGCGTGACATTCGATGTGCGGCAAGCCTGGCTAAACTTGTTGAACGCGTTGAAGCAGTTAAGCGCCGCCGATCAGCAGCGCGTGGCGGCGGATGAAGCATTGCGCATTTCCCAGGTGCGCTATCGGAGCGGCGAAGGGATTTTGCTGGAGGTGGAGCAAGCGGAGTTGCGCAGCACGCAAGCACGTACGTCACAGACACAGGCGCGTTTCCAGGCCCAGGTGGCCGCCGCGCAGTTAGACTTCGCCATTGGCGCCCCGCCGACGCCGACGCCAACCGTCAAATAACTTGCGCTGAACGTGACATGGCAACGGCGCCCCCGGCGAATTCGCCGGGGGCGCCGTGCAGCATTACAGGCAAAGGATCATTCCTCGCCGGCGGTACTGGAGAGGGCGAGCACTTTGAAATGGCGCGTACCGGCAGGGGCTTCGAAGGTCACAACATCGCCGACCTTGGTGCCGAGCAGCGCTTTCCCCAGCGGTGACTGCACGGACAAGTACTCCTCTTCAAGGTGCGCTTCTTGCTCTGTCACCAGAACGTAGGTCCGTCGCTGGTGGAAATCGACGTTCTCCACGTGGATGCGCACGCCGAGGACCGCCTCGGTCAGCACTTCGGGTACCTCGACGATATCCACGGACGAGAGCAGGCCTTCCAGGGCGTGGATGCGCCCTTCAATCATGCCTTGATCACGTTTTGCCGTATCATATTCGGCATTCTCACGCAGATCGCCGAATTCGCGCGCCGTTACCAGGTCCGCACGGACCTGCGGACGACGGACATCAACGAGTTCGCGAAGCTCAGCGGTTAAACGCTCATAACCTTTTCGCGTCAAATAGACACTTGCCACGGTCATTCCTCCGGAATTATGCACAGTCGGTACTGTAGGAAAAAATGGAAGAACCCCGTTGCGCCAGGCAACGGGGAACACAATGTCAGCAGGCAGCGTAACAGCGACGTCTGCCTTCCAGATTTACTCTACGATACCAGCTAATAGCCGTCATGTCTAGAGGGATACAAAAAGAGGCGGCATGGGCAACACATTGCACACGGAGAGCACAAATGTGTAGGCGGTCCCGTCTCCTGACGGAACCGCCTACACATGCAGCGCGGATCGCTATCGGCTTTATTTCTTGGCGGGGGCAACTTTCGCGGCATGCTTCGGCGTTTTCCTTGCGGCCCGTTTGGCAGCGCCTTTCGCTGTATGCTTAACGGTGTGCTTGGCGGCATGTTTGGCGGTGTGCTTAACGGCGTGCTTGGCAACATGTTTGGCGGTGTGCTTGACCGCTTCCTTTGTCGTGGCGGCTTTGACGGTGTGTTTCATCGCGCGCTTGGCTGGTACAACTTTGACGTGCGCAGCTTTCGGCGCAGCCGGAGCGGTCTTCACGACGGGCGTGGCTTTCGCTTTCGCCGGAGCCTGGCAGAAGCCGGCGCCTACGGAAACGAGGAACAGCGAGAGGACGGTAAGACCTAGAAGCCATTTTTTCATCTGAATGTTTCTCCTTGCGTTGCTGTCGGATTCTGTGTCCGATCTACATTCACAGCATACCAGGAGCACCTCTCAGGAAGTTCAACGCCAGATCACGCGCATGACAACTTATCGACGGCGCGCGGCAGGCGCACCCAGACGGTCATGCCTTGCCCCGGGACGCTCTCCACCCCGACCTGGCCGTCCATGGCGGTGGTCAATCCCTTCACTATCGCCAGACCGAGGCCGCTGCCCGCCTTGCCTTGCGCGCGGGCCTCGGCCGCGCGGGCAAAGCGATCCCAGATGCGCGGCAACTCTTCCGCCGCGATGCCGCACCCGGTATCGGCGACCCGGAGGCAGATCGCCTCACCGTCCAGTACGGCGCTTATCGTGATCGTGCCCTCCACCGGAGTAAAGCGGCGGGCATTTTCCACGAGATTCTGCAGGATACGGTAGAGGGCGTCGCGGTCGGCCAGGGCCGGTGGCAAATCATCCGGCATCTCGACCACAAGGGAAGCGCCGGTGGGGTCGGTGAAGGCCATGAGGATCTCATAGGCCACATCGCGCACGGACACCGGCGCGCTGGTGACCCCCTCGCGACCGGATTCAATGCGCGAGAGGTCGAGCAAGCGTGACACCAGGGTGCCCAAGCGCTCTGTTTCCCGTAGTAATTGCGCCAACGCGTGCTGTTGCTCTCCCGGCCGCAGCACACCATCTTGCCAGGCTTCCAGCGTGACGCGCATGGAGGTGAGCGGGGCGCGGAGTTCATGCGAGGCATCGGCGACAAACTGGCGCTGCAGCCGCTCCATGCGTTCCAGCCGCGCATGCTCGGCGTGGAGATCGGCGCTGGTGTGATCCAGGTTGTCCGCAAGCTGCGTGATGGCGCGCGACACGTGATCGAGTTCCCGCGTGGGCTGCACCGGCAACTGCACGCGGTAGTCCCCGGCGGCCATGCGACTGCTCGATTTGGCGATCTCGTCGATGACCGTCGTCACTGACTTGGCCGTACGCAGGGCCAGCGTCACGCTCACGGCAAAGGCGAGCAGGATGGCGACAACGACCGCGCCGTAGACGGCGATGGTGTTGGCACGGATGGCATTGACGCGATACCAGGCGACCATGAGCATCGGTTTCCCATCCGGGGTTTGCATGCGGCGTGCCGCCCAGATGACCGGATCGGTCACCCAGGGCAGTTCCCCTCTGCCGGCTAATTCGCCTTGCGCGAACACGCTGGACGCTCTCGCCCAGCGCGGGGCCGGGACACGATGGCTTCTCTTCGTCGCCGTCGCGCCATCACGCCAGCGCCCTTGCCCATCGAGCAAGATGTAGCTGATTTGGTTTGGATCCGTATGGGAGTAGATGCCTAAAAACGGTGAGGTGGCGGCATCGACGGTTTCGATGGTACGCAACCTGTTCGCCAAAGCACTGCGATGGACACGCAGATTGACCAGGTCAGCCAGCACCAGCAGACAGAGCATGACGAGGCCAAGGGTGAGGGCAGCGGCCCACAAATGATGGCGGACCAGCATGGCAGCGAGCGTCGGCTTACGATGACTCATGTGACACCTCGAACTTCAGCCCGACGCCTTTGAGCGTTTTCAAATACGTATACCCATCGTCGCCGACGAGCTTGTGGCGCAGTCGGTTGACATGCACGTCGAGCGTATGATCATCCCCCTGGCCATCTTCACCCCACACCAGGTCATACACCGTCATGCGCGTCAGTACACGGTTGGGCTGGGATGCCAGCACGACCAGCAGATCGAACTCTTTGGGTGTCAGCGTGACGGGACGTTCCTCTCGCCAGACGGCGCGTCCGGCGCAATCAATGCGCAAGCCGGGAAAGCATAACGCCTCGGTGGCGTGCGGCGTGAAGCGGCGGAGGACGGCCTTCACACGCGCGACGACTTCGCGCGGACTGAACGGCTTGACAATATAATCATCGGCCCCGAGGTCAAGCCCGAGCAGACGGTCCGGCTCATCGCTACGCGCCGTGAGCATGATCACCGCAGGTTGTGGCGCGCCCTCGCCGCGCAAGCGCCGCAGAATCGACCACCCATCGAGGTCAGGCAGGTTGACATCGAGCAGCACGAGGGCGGGGCGCGCGTGCTGGGCCAGCTCCAGGCCGTCGCGCCCGTTGGCCGCGACGAGTGTACGGAATTCGTCGCGTTCCAGGTAACGCGCCACGATGTCACGGACCTGGGCATCATCTTCGATAATGAGAATAGTGGGGGAAGCCATAGTTCCAAAATTCCCCGTGAAGCCTGCTCAGAAACATGCCGAGCGGTGGAGTCAGGCCTTGCTTGCTGGTCTTTTGCCAGCGAGGCCGTACGAAACCCGCGCACGGCGTCTTGACAAAGACACCAGGAATGCCGCAAACTGGCGGGTAATCAGTTCTACTTGTAAGGAGCCCATCATGGCCGATATCATCGCCGGTGTGACCATTTTAGTGGATGACCGCCACATGGCCAATGCCGAAGTGAACACGATCCTCTCGAAATATGGCAGCGTCATCGCCGGACGTATGGGCATTCCACACTTACAGGGCGAACGCTCCGTCATTGCGTTGATTCTGCAGGGCGATGAGACGGCGGTCAATAGCCTCGTCTGTGAACTGACCAGCGTGGAAAAGACCAAAGGGTTCCGCACGGTACTCGCACGTTTTGCCGAATAATCGGCGTCATAGTATTGCGGGGAAGCGTTCCGGCGCTTCCCCCCGCCTTTGTCTCACCCCGCTAATTTTATGAAGAATTTTGCCCGCTTTTTCCAGTCCTGGACGCCCGATCTGGCGATTGATTTCGGCACCGCAAATACCCTCATCCACATGCGTGGGAAGGGGATCATGTTGCGGGAGCCGACTGTCATCGCCATCGAGAAGGCGACCGGCGAGGTGCGTGCGCTGGGTGACGAGGCAAAACGCATGTTGGGCCGCACCCCGGAAGCGATCGAGACCATCCGCCCCTTGCGCGACGGCGTCATCGCCGATTTCGACGCCGCCGAACAACTGCTCACGCACTTCATCGAAAAGGTCTACCGGCGTCGCCCCTTCATTCATCCGCACATGCTCATCGGCGTGCCCTCCGGGGTGACCGAGGTCGAGTGCCGCGCGGTGAAAGACGCGGCGCGGCGCGCCGGGGCGAAGGATGCCTGGGTTATCGAGGAACCGGTGGCGGCGGCCATCGGCGCCGGGCTGCCCATTCATGAAGCGAACGGCAGCATGGTGGTGGACATCGGGGGCGGCACCACGGAAGTGGCCATCATTTCGCTGGGCGACGTGGTACACGCGCGCTCGGTGCGCGTCGGCGGCGACGAGGTGGACGACGCTATCATCGCCTACCTGCGCCGTGAACATAATTTACAAATCGGCGAGCGCACCGCCGAGGCGATCAAGTTGGCCATCGGCTCGGTATGGCCGTTGCCGCGCGAACTGACCTTCCTGGCGCGCGGGCGCGATCTAGTGGCCGGGCTGCCTGCCCAGGTGCTGCTCACCAGCGGGGAGATCCGCGAGGCCATCGGCGAGCCGGTGCTGGCGATCCTCGACGCGGTGAAGCTCGCGCTGGAAGAGACGCCGCCCGAGCTCTCCGCGGACATCATGGAACGCGGCATCGCCCTCACCGGCGGCGGCGCGCTGCTGCGCGGCATGGACGCGCTGGTGCACCACATCACCGACATGCCCGCCTACGTAGTCGATGACCCGCTGAGCTGCGTGGTGCTCGGCGCGGCGCGCGTCCTCGCCGAGGGTGATCCCGGCTTGCGCACCGCTTTTGAACGCAAACTGGCGCTACGCACCGCGTAGGTTACCCCAACACCGTGCGGGCGATGAGCTCCTCCTGAATATCCTCCGGCAACACCACGAAACGCGCGCTGTATCCGCTCACCCGCACGACAAGGTCGGGGTAGCGCTCCGGGTGCTGCCGGGCGTCCAGCAGCGTGGCGGAATCGACCACGTTGAGCTGCAGCGTTGAGCCGCCGACGCCGAGGAATCGCTGGAGGATCGATACCACCGTCTGCCCCTGTCCCCCACGCATGAGGGGCAGCTTCATGTCCAACACCGCGGTGACCGGATATTGTGTCAGATCGAGCGGCTCCAGCGCTTCCAGCAGGTGCGCGATGCTGTTCTGCTCACCCAGCCCCAGGTAGCTCGGACTCATGCCCTGCGCGAGCCATTCTCCCGCCTTGCGTCCATCGGGCGTGGCGGAGGTTTTGACGCCAAAGGTTTTGAAGAAGCGGTAGACAAAGACGCTCGCCTCGTAGCGTCCGCCCCGCGCATTGACCTCGCCATCGGAGAGTCGCGCCAGATCGGCGAAGACGCGCGCGGAGAATTCCCGGATACCCGCGTCTTCCTGGCCGAACTTCGGCAGGCGATGGATGCTGTATTGTCGCACGATCTCGTCTCCGTCATAATTGCGCGCCAGCATAGCGACGAGCTCCGGCAGCGTCAACATTCCCTGCGTGAAGACCAGCGCCTTCACCGCGTAGAGCGCATCGATGAGCGTGCCGACGCCGATGAGCGAGACGCTGCCCGCCGAATAGCGCGTGCCGCCTTCCAGCATATCGCGCGCGTTCTCCAGGCAATCGCTGAGGGTGGAGGAAAGCAGCGGGCACGGGTTCATGCGCCAGCTTTCGCGCTCACCGGTATTGCGAAAGGCGATGTGCGCATGCATGACGGCATGCAAATTCGCGAGGTAGCCCTCGTAGAAGTCCTCGAAGGTGAGGCGCTGCGCCAGCGGGATGAGCCCAATGCCCTCGCGCTCCGTGAACCAGGTCCACGCCTGCGGGGCGAAGCCCATGTGCAGCACCTGCAATAAATTCAGGTACATCGTCGCCCGGCTGTTGATTTCGGTATTCTGCAGCACGGTTTCCTGGCAGCCGCCGGCGACGTAGAGCCGCGCATCCGCCAGCGCTTTGCCCGCACGGACATTGGCCGGAATAATCACGTCGTCGTTAAGGATGGCCAGCACATTGGCCCCAGAGGCCGCCAAGTCAGCCAACGCGGTGAAATATTCCTCGGGGTGGGCGGCGGAGATGCGCGCATTCAGCTTGGGGTTGACCAGTCGGAGCGCCTGATAGCCCCCGATGATCATACGCGTCACCTCGTTGAAGACCACCGTGCCCTGCGCGTCGCAGCCGCCGATGACCACGCACGTCGAGGTTTCATAGGGCTTATCGACGCCGAACTTCGCGTCGGTGATGGCGAGGAAGGCCCAGAGCAAATCCTGCGCTTCCGCCTGCGTGAGCCGCCC
>DASXVL010000602.1:0-10111 GCA_036504255.1 Armatimonadota bacterium
CGCCAGTGTATGAAGACATACAGACCAGGAAATTCGCCACGGGCAGGCGGAAAAAGATCAAGCGAGATCGGTCAGATACTTTGAAGACAGTTTCTCAGCACGGTTTGGAAGGACTTCCGGCCTCGTTTATGGCGTGGGCTCCTGCTCGTGTTGTCGCTGTGGGGGATGCGTTGCCTGGGCTTCAAGTTCCCGCATGGCCTCGTCCTCCCGCTGCGCGCGGCGTCGCGCGGCAAAACGCTCGTAGGTGTCCTCCGCCTGCTGTTCGGCGGCATCGCGGCTCACGTGCCCGGCATCGGGAAGCACGTTGCGGTCATTGAAGCGCAAGAACTCGTCCAGGCGGGTTTGCCAATCATGGAGGAAAATTTGCTTTCGACGCCGCGCCTGGTCTTCGGCGTAGTCGAGGAACATGACGACAATGCGATTCAGTTCCTCGATCTCCGCCGCGTGGAGGTAGTTTTTCGCCACGCGTACATCGCCTTTGCGCACGACGCCGCCTTTCCAACTCGTTAGCCCCATGTTGGGGGCGTCCGCGTCGGCGCGCGCGACGATCAGCTCCGGCGCCGTCTTGCCGGTGGCCGCAAAATGCAGCTTATTTTGGATGGTTTGAAAGACGCGTTGGGTTTGCGGCTCGCTCGGCGCATAATCGGCCGCCAGCGCCAGGATATCCCGGACGCGCAGGTACACCCGGCGTTCGCTGGCCCGGATATCGCGGATGCGTTCCAGCAACTCGTCGAAGTAGTCGGGGACACCGGGACCGGGCGGATTCTTCAACCGCTCGTCGTCCATGGTAAAACCCTTGAGCAGATATTCGCTCAAGCGGGCCGTGGCCCATTGGCGGAACTGCGTGCCGCGCTGCGACCGCACCCGATAGCCGACGGCGAGAATGGCGGATAGATTGTAGTGCAACACCTCGCGGGAGATCTGTCGGGCACCCTCAGTTTGAACTATTAAGTAAAACTTAATAGTTGCTGCCTCCGTCAGTTCGCCATCGGCGTAAATCGCTTTCAGGTGGAGATTAATATTGGGAACGGAGGTCTGAAACAATTCCGCCATTAGCGCCTGCGTCAGCCAAAGGGTCTCCTCCTCAAACCGGCATTCGATGCGCGTGCGCCCGTCCTCTGTCTGGTAGAGGATGATGCTGGAGTGCGGCGGCTGATTGTCGTGCATGGCGTGCCTCCTACAATACCCCGGTACATGCCTGGCGCCGTAGCGACTTTTTCAACGCGTCATTCGTCCCTATCAAAGGCATACTCGTCAATGGCGTAAATACTAGAGCAGGTAAGTTGCGTGACATTCACGTGACACCGTATGCGCCCAATATGCCAAAACATGGCCCAACTTGACCGCAATACTGTCACGTAACATGGAGCAATTATACGGATTGCGTGATCTCATCACACCTGCTCTGGCAGGGTGGTGAAGCGACGCGAAAAGTGGGGAGAGTCCCCATACGGTTCACAGAAGATATTTCAGTCGTCCGTGCAGGACTACAATACGCTGGGAATCCTGCAAGCCCGAAGGGCTCGAATACTATAGCCCTGGGCAACGCCCAGGGTCGCCGGAATGCCCATGGGCTAGCCCTGTCAGGGCGACATTATGGTGCTCTTGCATGCCGCCCTGTCAGGGCTGATTTCCCTATTTCCCTGCTCCCCTGGGCGTTGCCCAGGGCTATAGAAGACGAGCCCTTCGGGCTAATAGTACTTGCCCATGGGCGAGCCCTGTGCAGCAGGCTGCAAGCCCGAAGGGCGCGAAGACGATGGCCCTGGGCTGATGAAGTATCGCCCTTCGGGCGGGACATATCTTATGTGAACCGTATTGAGCCAGTCCCCATTTTTCGCTCACCCTTCAGTTGCTACGTTACGGAGTGGAGGGCAAGAGATTAATATTTCGGTAAAGCTGGTTCGGTGAGTTTTACGCACGAATGAGCGTAAATAATGGTGCCCCCGATCCGAATTGAACGGATGGCCTGCTCCTTAGGAGGGAGCCGCTCTATCCAACTGAGCTACGGGGGCGAGGCCTTTATTGTAGTCACCGCGCGGCGGCGGGTCAAGGTGCGGTGGGTTATTGGACGATGACGGCGCCGTCGGTGGGGACAATTTCGACCCAGGTTTGGCCGGGCTGGAGGGGTAATGGGCGTTGTTGCTGGTCGGTGTAGCTGGTGAGGGCGGCGTTGTCGGACTTCTGCCACACGAGCGCCGTCTGCCGGCCGTTGCTCAAACAGAGGCCGTCACCGCTGCCGATCACTTCCACGTCGTAGGTGCCGTGGGTGGAATGGGTGAAGGGGGCGGCGTAGACGCGCTGGATGAGCACGTTTTTCGCCACGATGGGTTTCCGCGTTTCGCGGTCCACGTGGAGTTTGCCGTCCATGTAGCGCAGGTAGCCGCCCGCCTGGGCGTCGTAGACGAGGCGCAGGTGGTAGTTCGTTGCGCCGGGGAAGTGGATTTCCGCCGTGGTGGCCGGGGGGCCGGTCTCCAAACGACGCGTGCTGGCAAAGTGCGGCAGCAGACTCACCGTGCCTTCCCAGAGCAGCTTGCTCTCCTGTTGCCGCAGCTTCGCGGCGGAGGCGTACAGGTTGTGCGGCGCGTGGCGGGTACGATCACGCCAGAAGGGCTTGGCGTATTTCATCTGGTCGAGATTATAGAGCGTGGGGTCGGTCGCCAGAATTTGCAGCGCTTCATAGCTCTCGCCGCAATGCACGTAGGCGGCGTCGTATTCGCGCGCCAGGTTGATGAAGTGCGGGCGGGCGCTGCGTACGGGGCCGATGACGGGCGGGTCGTTGTGCAGGAAGACGGCGAGAAAGCGGGTGATGCCCCCCTCGGTGATGGCTTCGTAGACGACACAGGCGCTGGTGAGCCCGCTCTGCGGACGGGCGGCGGGTGAATTTTCGATCATTACGGCGAGCGGACGGCGCAGGATGGCGCGCGCGGTGGTGGGCAGGCCATCGATGGGGCAAACGGCCTCGGCGCGCGCCGCTGCGGCGTTACGCGCGGACGACTCGCCACCCTGTCCCGGCCAGCGACAGCCGGCGAGCAGCAGCAGCCCCAGGGCCACCGCCAAATAACCGCAGAGGACACCGATGCGGCGTGGCTGTGAATTCATGCGACGATTCCGCTTCATGCTTTCCATATTCCCCTGACGCGCTGCGGGCAATCCTGCGCCAGATCACCACCCCCGCAAACCCTCGTTCTGCGCCGCGTAGACGTTATGGTTGTGAATGGACTCCAGGCTATCGACGCGCACGGAAAAGCTGTGCACCCGTGGCTCGTTGCGCAACATGGTGACCACGTCGCGCAGCACGTCTTCGACGAATTTCGGGTGGTCGTAGGCATATTCGGTGACAAATTTTTCGTCTTCCCGCTTGAGCAAGGGGAAGAGCTCGGCGCTGCCCTGCGCTTCCAGCATCCCCACCAAATCCTCCATCCAGAGCATCTGCCCGACGCGCAACTCGACGGCGCAATGAATGCGCGCGCGCTGGTTATGCGCGCCATAGGCGGAGATCTCTTTACTGCACGGGCAGAGCGCGGTGACCGGCACCTGCACGGTGAGGATAAAACGGTAGTCCTGCGCGTCTTGACGCCCCCGGAAAGAGACGTCATAATCCATGAGGCTTTCCAGGCCGCTGACCGGCGCGCGCTTGGCAATGAAGTATTTGAACGCCAGTTCCAGATGGGCCACATCGGCCTGCAAGCGGGCGCGCGCATCGGCGAGAATGGCCGACACCTCGTCATAACTGATCGGCTGTTCGCGCCATTGATTGAGGATGGCGAGAAAGCGGCTCATGTGCGTGCCGCGCGCATCGTGGTGCAAGTCCACGGCGAGCGAGACGCGCGCGGCGACGGTATCGTAGCCCCCGCGCTTGCGCAGAATGCGAATGGGCACGTAAATATCGGTGACACCGACCTGCTGAATGGTGATGC
Source organism: Armatimonadota bacterium (assembly GCA_036504255.1). GTDB lineage: Bacteria > Armatimonadota > Hebobacteria > CAIYQO01 > CAIYQO01 > DASXVL01. Next base: position 3,918 of record DASXVL010000602.1, read on the forward strand.
CCCGGTCATCCGTACTGGCGGCAACGTCGATCATGGGTTGTAATGACATGGCTGTTCTCAACGCTCACTATTAAGGGATGGCACGCCACCGCGGCCCCGGCTCGTCATTGTACCGCAAAGCACACATTTCTGGTAGTCCGCGGCGGTGGGTGACGGTTGAGCGTATAGCGTTTCGGGGGCGTCACATTATACCTCGCTATGCAGATTGAGCGTCTGTAGCGCGCGCCCGCCGTGGCGCGCCTGTCGTGCGACCGTATCCGTGTGGCGGAACGGGAGTAGGGTGCCAAGTTATACGAGTTGTGCTCTAGCAGCGGCCCTCACCCCAACCCCTCTCCCAAGTTTGGGCGAGGGGCCGCAGCGGGGCGTACGGATAACTGGTATTGGGAACGCTCAGCCTATCTCGCAGGCACGGATCAGCAGGCGAGACAGGCGCGCCACAGCGGGCGCGCGCTACGGGTACCAAGAGAAGGTACGACGTGACAACCCGCTACATTTAGCGTTTAGCGTATAGGGCCGTCATGTTATACCTCGCTGTGCAGATTGAGCGTCTGTAGCGCGCGCTACGTGAGCGATATCTCATGCAGGAATGCCTGCATCGTCGGGGAATAATTGTCTCGGGGGGAGACCGGTGGATGATTGTTTCGCGTGCGCAGTATGCTGATGTACTCGCCTATTTGCAGCGACGGGATACCCGGCGCAATCCACACCGTCTGCCCTTGGAGCGGTATGCGTGGAGCGACGGCGAGTATTTCTTCACGCTCTGCGCACGGCGGTGCGGCGAACCGTTTCGCGACCCCGCGCTGGCAACGGCGCTGCTCCGGGCGCTCCTCTGGCGGAAAGCGCGCCACGGCTGGCTGCTCTTCTGCTATTGCCTGATGCCTGATCATCTCCATTTTCTCGTGCAACTGCCGGACGCCATGCGGGGTGTCCGCGATGCCGGGGCGCGTGGCGAGGAATTGGAGAGTATTTTACAGCAGGTCGCTGACTTCAAATCCTACACCACGTCACAACTCTGGTGGAAGGCTGGTGGGATAGGGCCGTTGTGGCAACAGAGCAGCTACGATCGGGTGATCCGTTATAACGACTCCATTGATCAGGCTGTCCACTATGTGCTGCAGAACCCGATGCGCAAGGGCTTGGTGGAAGACTGGAAGCACTACCCCTACGCCCGTCTGGTTGATGCCGTGTAGCGCACGGTGTCAAGGAAATAATTGCCACTCGCCTATTTGCAGTGGCGGAGAGTATTTTGGGCATACTGCTACGCGTATGGTCGTTCCGTAGCGCGCGCCCGCTGTGGCGCGCTTGTGGTGCCATGGTATCCGTGCGGCGAGATAGGACCGGGTTGCCCGTTACTTCCATGCAAAAACTCTTCCGCGCACGCCGCACGGAGCGGCAAGCGGAACAGGCGCGCCCCAGCGGGCGCGCGCTACGGGTACCAAGAGAAGGTACGACGTAACAATCGGCGACATATCACGTTTAGGATTCCCAGCCCGCTGTGGCGCGCTTGTTGTGCCACGGTATCCGTGCGGCGAGATAGGACCGAGTTGCCCGTTACGCGAAAATTCTTCCGCGCACGCCACACGGAGCAGCAAGCGAGACAGGCGCGCCACAGCGGGCGCGCGCTACGGGTACCAAGAGAAGGTACGACGTAACAACCGGCGACATATCGCGTTTAGGATTCCCAGACACCATACGCCAGACGCTCGCCCACCCCACGCGGCAGGCGGCGCGGCATAACATACTGCGTATATTTGGATAATAGACATGCTTTCCCGGCGTTCGGTGCAACTTTTTCCCCTGCTCAAGCGTCTAAGAAGTATCGAACAATCCACAGGAGGTCAATATGACCGGACGTGTGCGTTCCCGAGGCCCGCTGGCGGGCTTCACTTTGATTGAATTATTGGTGGTCATCGCAATAATAGCCATCCTGGCGGCGATTCTCTTTCCCGTGTTCGGCAAGGCACGCGAGAAGGCACGACAGACGAAGTGCACGAGCAATCAAAAGCAGATGGGGCTGGCTATTCTGATGTACGCGCAAGAAAATGACGAAAAATTCCCGCCGCCGCCGCCCGACCCGAACTACTGGACGAACCTGCCGGGGATCGGCGCGTTGCGCTGTCCGGACGTGGCGGTGCGCACGCAGACCGGCTACGGCATGAACGCGTATTTATACGGCATGGCGCTCGCCGATGTGACGCGACCGACGGAGGTCATTCTCACCTCGGACGCTTTGTTTCTCGATGCCGTCATGCCCGACTTCAGCCGTCACAATGGGGCCGCCATCGTCGGCCGCGTCGATGGTTCGGTAGTCTTTGACAAGTCGTCGCAAGGCGACACCAGCGCGAAGAAGGTCAGTGGCGGCACGCAGTACGGCGCTTCCAACGAGTTAGGCGCGGCCGGCAGCGCGGGCCGTTTCCCCGCCGGGCGCTTCCCGGTGCCGATTCCGGTCGTCACCAATCCCACCACCAGCCTGGATCCGGTGGGCGCGTCTGACGGTACCCCCATCGCGCCCGCGACCTTCGCACAGCACCTCGACCCGCTGGACTCCACGCGCCAGGTGTTGCGCAATTCCCTGATTATCGTCGGGCCCTATGGCCCCTATGATGCGGGCTATTACGCCTACCCGCTCGATCCGAGTAAACCGCCGGCGAATGCGGGCGACGGGTCCATAGAAGCGCTCAAGGTCGATTATATCGGCGAAGCGGATATTTGCTATCCCCCCAAACTCTACGCGGATATGATGCCCATTCCGGGCGATCCCGCCCCGCAAGCCAGTCGCATTGCCATGGCCGGGTTAGGCACGGGGGTGGCCTTCACGAAATGGTCGATTCCGGCCAATAAGCGGGGCACCTATAGCCTGAAAGATATGGAAGCCTTCGGCGACCTGTTCTCGCGCCATACCACCTACGCGGTGTCCTACATCTTCTCGCCCACCGTACAGCCCGCCGTCGACTTTACCTGGTACGGCGACGACTGCGGCATCGTCTGGTTCAACGGCGTCGAAGTCGCCCGCGACGTCACCCCGGACAACGGCGACGTAGCGGTACCCTTTACCGTGACGATTCCCGCCGGCATCAGTTGCATCATGGTCAAATTGACCAATGGCGCCTCCGGCATGAAGTTCGACATCCAGTGCAATAACACCAACGTGCGCTTCTCCTCCAGCCTGTAGGAGCACGCACGCTGCCCATTGACGCCTCGCCCCCCAACCTGGGGGGCGAGGCGTTGTTGTTGGGGACTGTAGGCTGGGCTCGTGTCATTCGCGAACCATCATAAGAATACATCGGTCTCTTCCCCCAGCCCTGACAAGGGCTCGCAGCCACTAGCCATGGGTGGAGCAACGCGCAACCCGTGGACTGCGCGCCTATCATGCCTAGCCCTGAAGGGGCGACAGACGGCTCCTGCTGTCGCCCCTTCAGGGCTGATCGATCTATTCATCCGGTAATCCACCAGTTCCGCTTCGCTACACTGGTGGCTAGTGGCTGCGTGCCCCTATCGGGGCAAGGGATAATACAGAGTTGGCCAGCCTGGCGTCAGCAGCACCGCCTGGAATCATTCGCATCCGGTCACTTTGTCGTACGCATCCAACAAACTCCGCCCATTTCCCCGCCTGGCGTACAAATATCTTTCAAAAAGCGCTTGACTGGCTTGCGCTGCCACTTTATAATCATTACAGATTAGTAACAATTACAGAGTATACACTATGCTCACACAACTTGCTGCCCAACATGCCTTAAGCCACGCCGGTGTGCGTTTGACTCCCCAGCGCTTGATGATTATCGAGGTGCTGGTGGGCAACCGCACGCATCCGTCTATTGAGGCGATTTTTCAGCGTGTGCGGGAGACCTACCCCACCATCTCGCTGGCGACGGTGTATCAAACGCTGGCGCTGTTGGCACGCCATGGGCTGGTGTTGGAGTTGCACGGCGGCAAAGACGGGGTGCATTGCGACCCGGAAACGGCGGCGCACGCCCATGCCTATTGCGAGCAGTGCGGCAGCATCACGGATGTCGCCTGCCCGGCCCACGCGCAATGGGCCGCTGCGGGCATGGACGGTTTTCACCCGCGCGCAGTGGAGGTCTCGTTGTACGGTGTGTGCGCGAGCTGCGCGAGCGTCAAATAGGAGCCCTGCACCGCGCTTGTCGTATCTTTACGACAGGATTGCACGAACAAACTTACGAACAATACCAGAAGGAGAACATAACACATGACCACTACTCACAAGTCGTTACAAGGCACGCAGACCGAAAAGAACATTCTCACCGCTTTTGCCGGAGAGTCGCAAGCGCGGAACCGTTATACCTTCTTCGCCAGCAAGGCCAAGGAAGAAGGCTACGCGCAGATCGCCGATGCGTTTGAAGAAACCGCCAACCAGGAGAAGGAACACGCCAAGCGCCTGTTCAAGCTGCTGGAAGGTGGCGTCGTCGAGATCAGCGCCGCTTTCCCCGCCGGGTCCATCGGCGCCACGGCGCAGAACCTGCAAGGGTCCGCGCACGGCGAGAAGGAAGAATTTGAAGGCATGTACCCCGAGTTCGCCGTCACAGCGCGCGCGGAAGGGTTCGAATCGATCGCACGCATCATGGAATCCATCGCCGTCGCGGAGAAATTCCACGCCAAGCGTTTCCTGGGCTTGTTGGCGAACATCGAAAACGGTACCGTCTTTGCCAAGGCGGCCCCGGTGGTGTGGCGCTGCCGCAACTGCGGCTACACCCACGAAGGCGCGGATGCCCCCAAAGCCTGCCCGGCGTGCGCGCACCCGCAAGCGTACTTTGAGGTCGCGCCCGCCAATTGGTAAGACGGAAGGTGTGTGCATGCACGCGGCGGTTTAGCGTCTAGCGTTTAGCGTTTAGCGATTAGGGGACGAGGGCGCGCGGGATTTCCAGGCGTGAATGGGGAAGCTATTGGGAAATCAGTCGTCCCGCTGGGACTTATCGTGTGCGCGGCCATCGTTCCCGGCATGCAATGCCGGGGACACGGATACCCAGAGTATTTCAGTCCTGGAGGGACGACTGATTTCCCGATAGCTTCCCCTTATGTGCGTTTGACGTCTGGGAATCCCGCGCCATCGTCCCCTATACGCCATACGCTAAACGCTAAACGCTTGCGCACATCGCGCGACAGGCGGCATGGCATAACACATTGCCATCTGCAGTGAACAGGGCGGTCGTCCGCCCGTACAGGAGGTCAACAGATGCACGAACGTACCGGTCTCATTACCATGAAAGGCGCGCCGCTCACGCTCATCGGCCAGCCGGTGACGGTGGGCGAGCCCGCGCCGAACTTCACGGTGATTAATACGGATCTCGCGCCCGTGGCGCTGGCGGATTTCCGCGGCAACGTGGTAGTCATCGCCGCGGTCCCCTCACTCGACACCTCGGTGTGCGATTTGGAAACGCGGCGCTTTAACCAGGAAGCCGGGCAACTCGGCGCTGACGTGCGCATTCTCACCATCAGCATGGATTTGCCCTTCGCGCAAAAGCGCTGGTGCGGGGCGGCGGGGGTGGAGCAAGTCACCACGCTCTCCGACCACCGCGAAGCCGCCTTCGGCCTGGCCTACGGCGTGCTCATCAAGGAATTACGCCTGTTGGCGCGCGCCGTGTTCGTCATCGATCGTGACGGCGTGCTGCGCTACCAGGAACTGGTGAGCGAGCAAGCGCACGAGCCGAATTATGCGGCAGTATTGGACGCCGTCCGCGCCATCGCATGAGCGGAGTACCCTGAACGATGCACCCCAAAGGAGAAAGCTATGACCGCAACTCTGATTCATACGCTACAGATTTACAAATGTGAAGTCTGTGGCAATGTCGTCGAGGTCCTCCATGCCGGCGGCGGCAAGCTCACCTGCTGCAACCAGCCGATGACGCTGCTGGTCGAGAACACCGTGGACGCCGCGCGTGAGAAACATATCCCGGTGATCGAGCGCACGGCGCATGGCATCGTGGTCCACGTCGGCAGCATCGCGCATCCCATGGAAGCGAAACACTACATCGAGTGGATCGAAGTCATCGCCGACGGCATCGCCTATCGCCAATTCCTCGCGCCCGAGGATAGCCCGGAGGCCAGCTTCGCCGTCACCGGCGAGGTCATCCTGGCCCGCGCCTATTGCAACCTGCATGGGCTCTGGAAAGGAGAGGCGATATGATCAGCGACAAGATGCAGGAGGCGCTCAACGATCAGCTCAATTTCGAGCTCTA
>DASXVL010000603.1:0-1561 GCA_036504255.1 Armatimonadota bacterium
CCGATCTGGCTATCGACAAATTGCCGCTCACACCAGATGGCTCAGCTATCGATGAGGAGTCGCCGCTGTTCACCAAACTCGGTTCGGTTGAAGACGTTGTGCCAGGCGCCGGTGGCGACATGACCATTCAACTTACTCCGGGCCGGTACATTTACTTCTGCAATAAACCCGCGCACGTCAAGCTGGGTATGGTTGGCGAGATGAACGTCGTACCGTAAAGGCGCGTCGGAAACAACCCCTCACGTTAGCGAACACAAACCATCGCCACAGCAAATCTGTGGCGATGGTCGTATCAGGGTAACCTTCCCGTGACGACGAATCCCCCGCAGCGGAATCGACTGGAACTTTGAAAAAGGAAGCTGGTTCATCGAGGAGGCTCCTTCTGGAATGATTGTGCCCGTAAAATCAGCCCGATCTGACTTCTGGCCTCTGACCTCTGCTCTCTGACTTCTACTTCGGTATCCCGTTCGTCTCCAGGTCCTTGCACTGGCAGGGCTGGCGCGTCAACGTGCCGTTGGATATCGAGCCATCGTATTCCTGCGCGCCTTCGGCTACCGTCCAGCCGCTCATGACAAACGGTATCTCGCCCGGGGTGACCCATTCGCCGTTGTACTTGCGCGCCATGTGCAGGTGCGAGCCGGTGGATGAGCCGCCCTCGCACGAAGGGTGTCCAATCGGCGCACCGGCCACCAGACGGTCGCCCACCTTGGCGCGGTCGGGCGTGCCCATGTGCATGTAGAAAATGCTCCAGCCGATGTGTTCATCGCCGCTGGGGTCAAGCGCCTCAACCACTTCGCCGTTCACGCTGCGCGCGATGATGCCGGGCGCCATGGCCGTGACAAACGGCGGCAGCGAACCGCACCCCGACGAACCAGACGGCACAAAGTCAATCGCGCCCCACGGCGAACCGATTCCCCACGTGGCGTGCGGCCCGCCGGTAATCAACCACGTCTCGCCCTTTGTCCACGGCAACTCGAAATCGGGTTGCCCCAGTCCATCGGGCACCAGCAGGCCGAGGTCGAATTGCCACGGGTCGCCAAACAGGCGCTTGTAAGTCTGGATGAAGCCGTTTTTGCCCATCACGGCCTGATACGTGCCGCGCGTGCTGACCGCCGCGAGGTAATTCTGCAAACCAGCGGTGCCGGCGTTGAGGCCATCGCCCATATAGGCCTTGCCGCCGTCCCTGAACTTGACCCACAGGCGCGTCGCCTGTCGCCAGCCGTAATAACCTTCGTTCAGACGCGCACCCGCCCAGTACAGTTGCTTGGCAAACGTCCGGCGGTCCGACGTTGTCACGCCGAGTGGATACTGCAAATTCGTCCCGGCGGGCGATGGATTGTCCACCCAGCCGCCTTCATATTCCAGCAGCGCCAGCAGCAGGCGCGGATGCACGCTGAGCTGCTGCGCCACGCGCTGCACAATCTGCATGCCGGGCATGTCTTTACCGTCGAACTTTTCGTGATAGCGCTTCAGGTAGCCGTTGTGATTGGCCATGAAGGCTGCGACATCGAAGGAAGATGCCGTGGGGCTATTGACCACTTCGCTATCCGGCAGCAGCTTG
>DASXVL010000604.1:0-4011 GCA_036504255.1 Armatimonadota bacterium
GCTGGCTTTCCAGGAAAAAAGGTCAGTCTGTCGTGACTCTTGGTTATTCGACAACGCCAACTCTTCGTAAGAGACACCGCCTCCTGTTTCCGGCATTGCATGCCGGGCTAAATTCATGCGGTCCCATTCCGGGGACGAGGAGCCTCCCAGCGGGAGGCCGTGAGTTTAGCCCGGCAGGAACTGGCAAAGGCGTAAGGTTGCGCGATGGGCGATAACCGATGCCTATTTACCGATTGATCGCATTGTGCTTTGACTTGGCGCTCGTAGCGCGCGCCCGCTGTGGCGCGCTTGTCTCGCCTGCCGACCCGTGCCTGTGAGAGCGACGGAGCGTTCCCAAGTTGGCACACGGCTCCTTTTCGCCGCACGGATACGGTGGCACCACAGGCGCGCCACAGCGGGCGCGCGCTACACCGAAGAGACGGTGGTTTCTTATGCTCCGACACCTGCGCCTATTCTCTCCCCCTGAAACAAAGCTGGTTATCGGCTTCACTCACCGGAATGCTCACATTGCCAATTGCCTCCTCCACCCCACTTGACAACCGCTGTTAACGTGTTAAAATTTTGGCAGTGCTAAACAATTGGCACTGCCATTTTATTCGCAGGTGGAGACCGTGATGGGTGATATGCAAGAAACCAGCGCGTTAAGTCGGCGTGAACGACAGATTATGGAAGTCATCTATACGCGGGGGCAGGCCTCGGCGAACGAGGTGCTCGCGGGGTTGGCGGACCCGCCCAGTTATTCTGCCGTGCGCACCTTACTCGGCATCCTCGAGCAGAAAGGCTATGTACGCCACATTCGGGAACGCGGCAAATATATCTACCTGCCGACCACGCCACGGGATAAAGCGGGACAGGATGCCTTACAGCGCGTGCTGCAAACCTACTATGACGGGTCGCTCGCCAAGGCCGCCGCCGCACTGTTCGATGCCTCGGAACGCACGCTCTCCGAGGATGAGGTGCAACGGCTGACCCGCATGATCGCGCAAGCCAAAGAGGAGGGACGCTAACATGGATGCTCTGCTCGCCTTACCCGGCACCTACCACGAATGGCTGGCGCTGTGCCTCGATGCCACGCTCGCCGGTAGCCTCCTGCTCGTGCTCGCCGCGCTCCTTACCGCGGGCGGTCCCGGCTCCGCCGCCCAGCGTCATCTGCTGTGGACGCTGGCGCTCGGCGGTACGCTGTGCCTGCCGCTGCTCGCGCTCGTCGTGCGTGGCGCGCAGCTTTCCCCCATCGTCTGGCTCAACCCGCTGGCAGAAACCGTCGGCGTCTCCGACACGATGCATTCCGTCCGCGTCGTGTCGCCCGGCCCACCGGAAGCGCTCGCGCCCCCCACGGCGACCAGTTACCCGGTGCACAGCGCGACACCCCGCCCCACGCCGTTGCTCCCCTCCCCGCCCAAAGAACCGGTGTTTCTGGCCCTCTTACCGCTCATCTGGGGCATTGGTCTGGTTATCGTGCTGGCGCCACTGCTTGTAGGCCTGCATGGTTTGCACCGCATCACCCGTACGGCGCAACGCATCGATGACCCGGAGATCGCCATGCTGATCGCCGACATCAGCGCCCTGCTGCATTTGCGCCGCCCCGTTAGCGTGCTGACCACTCCCGGCGCGAGTACGCCCTTTACCTGGGGATGGCGTCGCCCGGCGCTACTCTTCCCCGTGGAAGCGCTCGACTGGAGCCACGAACGCCTGCGGCTGGTGCTGCTGCACGAACTGGCCCACATCCAACGGGGCGACTGGCTCACCGGACTGCTCGCGCAACTGGTCTGCGCCCTGTACTGGTGCAATCCGCTCGTGTGGTTCGCTGCGTATCAACTGCGGCGTGAGCGTGAATTGGCGTGCGATGACGTAGTGCTCTGCGCCGGTTTCCCCGCCTCGGAGTACGCCACCCACCTGCTGGCCATTGCCCAGCGCGCACCCCGCCAGCGTCTCCTCGGCGCGGCAGTCATCCCCATGGCCCGGCGCACGGGTCTGGAACGACGCCTGTGCGCGCTGCTCGCCGCAACCGGCAATCGCCGCGCGCTCACCCGCTGGCTCGTGCTCGGCGCGGCAGCCCTGGGCGCGCTCGTACTCCTTCCGCTGGCCCTGCTGCAGTGCCAGGTCGCCACGCCGCAGACAGCGACCACGACGCTGCTGGTGGCATGGCAAGCCGTGGTGGATAAGGGCATGGTCGAACGTCTGCGCCAGCACGCCACCTCCCAGCGCATGACGCGCCAGGGCTATCAGGTCTTGCGTATCGCCAACGCGCCACTGCTGCGTGAAGTCGGCAACGTGCACTCGCCCCAGCGCTTCGGCGTTGACTCGCTCATGACCTGGAGGGAACATAGTACGACGCAGAACCCATTTGCTGGCGGTGGGGGCAGCAGCATTACCATTGGAGGTGAGTCGGAGATGGTCGGGACAAGCTCTGCAGGCCGGTATACGCTGGAACCGAAAAACCGCTTGCTCAAAGTCGCGATCGACTATACAGAGCTTTCCTGCACCCTACGTCGTAACAACCACGCGACGAACGTCTCAAGCAAAGGTTCACCGCAGTTCACAGGTCTGTTACGGCCAGACGAATCCCTCGTCTTCGTCGGCGACATGGGCGCATACTATGATACTCACCCCCAATTCCTCGTCGTCTGGCAGGCGGTGGAAGTCCCCAATGCCCTCGTTACTGCCGTAAAACAGATCAACGATGCCGACACCTGGGTCACGCCGAACATCCTCCACCTGGTGAAACGGGCGGAAGCGTGGCGACACCAGGCTGCCGGAACGGCGTCAAAAAAATGGCAACATACCCTTAGCGACGGCACCACCGTAACACTGTTTGGTCTTGTGGATAAAGCACACTACCCACTCTTGCAATGGGATGGCGATGGCAATCCCATTCCCCCGGACACCGCGCTATTTAATAGTGGAGTGGAGTACCCGGAGGCATACTTCTCGCTCACGCGCCCGGCGTCAGCGCGCCAACAAGCCTTATCGGAAGACTCCCCGCGAGTCGGCTTTGCATTAGGCGCGATGGGGTCTGTCGATAACGATGTCTTGGTCGGGGTGGGGGTCGGGAATACCTGGACCACGCGTTGTGTCTATCAGCGACTAGGCGACCCGGTCGCGGCGGTGGATTCTCGTGTCCTGTTCACGGTCACGGTGGGGGGTTATCGTGTCACGCTTAAAAATCTCGTGAGGATACCCGCACAGGGCAAGACCCCAGCCCGTACACGTCTCCAGGTCGAATGTTCCAATACAACCCCTGATCAGGAAGAACTCATCGTCGCCATCAGTACGCCTGACCGCAAGTATCGCGTCATCAGTGAAGACGGAATCGAGTTCCGCCAGGAGAAGTTTGCGTCCGGCATGACTAGGTATGAGCGCACCATCGATGTCTCGCTCAGCGCCATCACCCGGATTGAGCTGCGCACGCGGCCGCGTGAATGGGTCACGTTTGCGCACCTGGCCACTGCCCCAGCGCCGGCGGCATTGCGCCAGGCAGAGGCCACCGCCGCGCAGTGGTAGCGCATCGCACTGGAGGGTGGTGGCTCCCCCACCACTTCACAAGCCTGCGCCGCTGCGGTACCCTATACATGAAGGCGAGGTAGCATGACGGAACTGTTGGCCCCGGCGGGCACGTTAGACAATCTGCACTGGGCGGTGGCCTACGGCGCGGACGCGGTGTATTTCGGCATGACCGACTTTTCGCTGCGCAGCTACGCGGGCAATTTCTCCGCGCAGGACGCGGAAGCGGGGTTGCGCTACCTGCACGCGCGCGGCAAACGCGGTTATGCCACGCTCAATATCTACCCCTTCAGCGACGAATACGACGCGCTGCTGCAGACCGCCGGGCTCCTGGCCGAGCTGGGCGTGGACGGCTTTATCGCCGCCGACCCGGGGGTGATCAGCGCGCTGCATGCGGCGTACCCACAGGTGCCCATCCACGTGAGCACGCAAGCGAACACGGTGAGCGCCCAAGCCGCGCAAGTCTACCGCACGCTCGGCGCGTCGCGCGTCAACCTGGCGCGCGAACTA
>DASXVL010000605.1:0-3124 GCA_036504255.1 Armatimonadota bacterium
CTACCCTGTAACGCCGTGTACGTGCGCCATTCGTTTGCCTCCGCCTTTCACGCGGAGCGCCTCACGCATGGCGCATGTACGGTATGTGGGAGGCCTGCATGACAGATGCGTGCGCATGTTGTGGCCCAGCTACCAGGGGGACAGTGCCCAGCCCGCCGCGACGCCGCACGTGGCACCGTGTGCTCCTGGGCCTGCTGCTCCTGCTGGCTTGGTACGGGTTGTACCGCGCACTCGCCCCACTCGCCGGCTGGTTAACCTTCACGGTGCTGGGGCTATCGGACACCTCAGCGCTCGGGCTTGCGCTACAGTTTTTCCTCTATGATACGCCGAAGGTTCTTTTGCTGCTCACCCTGGTCGTCTTTGTGGTGGGCATCGTACGCTCCTATTTCTCCGTGGAGCGTACCCGCGCGCTGCTCGCCGGGCGGCGGAGCGCGACCGGTACGGTGCTGGCCGCGTTGCTCGGGGTTGTCACACCGTTTTGTTCCTGCTCCGCAGTGCCCTTGTTCATTGGATTCGTCACCACCGGGGTCCCGCTCGGCGTCACTTTCGCCTTCCTCATCTCCGCGCCCATGGTTAACGAAGTGGCACTCGTGCTGCTCTTCTCGCTCTTTGGGTGGAAAATTGCCGCGCTATACCTGGGTATGGGTTTGTGCATCGCCATCCTCTCCGGTGGGATTATCGGCCGCTTACGCTTTGAACGCTAGGTGGAACAGTGGGTGTATGCTATCCAAGCGAGTGAAGGTGTGACGCCAAATGCCACGATGAATTACTCCGAGCGCCTACGCTTTGCCGCGGATACCGTGCGCGAAATCGTCGGCAACGTGTGGCCGTACGTCATGCTCGGGATAGCCGTGGGTGCGTGTATCCACGGCTACGTTGCCCCTGATCTCATGGCGGGGATCATGGGGAAAGGCGCGTGGTGGTCGGTGCCGCTGGCCGTGCTCATCGGGATTCCGATGTACTCGAATGCCGCGGGTATCATTCCGGTGGTACAGGCGCTCCTCGGCAAAGGCGCGGCGCTGGGCACCGTGCTGGCGTTCATGATGTCAGTGATCGGCCTCTCCTTGCCGGAGATAATCATGCTGCGCAAAGTACTGCGGCCGCAGCTCATCGGCGCGTTCATCGCCGTCGTCGGTATCGGCATTTTACTGGTCGGCTACCTCTTTAACATCCTGACGTTAACCACACTCATCAGTGGGAGCGGTTCGTTGGAAACACGCTTACTCAATGGCTGCAACTGCCTGCCGAGATAACTGGGGCCGGGCGTTGGCCTATTGTTGTCACGGCGCGCGGACACACCAATTTGCCAATCAGGTCCCATCTCGGCTATACTAATTGGGCGGGAGCGTGCAAACGTTCCCACAGAACCCTTTTCCACGTTGCCTTCCCTGGTTTGGCATTCGCCTGGTCGTTCCTGCCTCTGCATTGAACTCCTCGCACTTGACCCAAATCACCGCAACCCCTGGTGAGATCTGCCGTCAGGAGACGATTTTCACATCCTGCCCAGCCGCGTCGGATCAAAGCGAAAGAATACCCAACACGCTCGTTGGCTGGCGACCACAAAGGATGTTATGCAATTCACTGAATTCGCGCTAGACGAGCGCCTCCAGCACGCGATTGTCGATGCTGGGTACTCCGAGCCGACGCCCATTCAAGACGCCGCGCTCCCCGTCGCCCTCGAAGGCCGCGACCTGATTGGCACCGCGCAGACCGGCACCGGCAAGACCGCCGCGTTCGTACTGCCTATCTTACAACAGCTCCTTGCGCAGCCAAGATCTTCCCGTCGCACCCGCGCGTTGATTTTAACCCCAACACGCGAACTAGCCGAGCAAATCCATCAGGCAATCGGTCAGTTAGCCAAGCATACCAATATTCGCTCTGCCACCATCTACGGCGGCGTGGGCATGGCGCCGCAAGAGCGCGCGTTGATTCGTGGCGTTGAAATCATCGTCGCCTGTCCGGGTCGCTTGCTCGACCATCTCGAACGCGGCAATGCCGATTTGTCCGAAGTGGAATGCCTTGTCCTAGACGAAGCGGATCGCATGCTGGACATGGGGTTCCTGCCGCCCATCAAGCGCATCATCGCCGCGACCTCACGCAACCGCCAGACCATGTTATTCTCCGCGACGTTTGACCAGGCGCTCCATCGCCTCATTGCCGATGCGCTGCAGAAACCCGCGCGTATTGAAATCGGCATCGCCGCGCCCGCAAGCACGGTGGCCCATCAACTCTATCCCGTGGCGCAGCACCTAAAAACCGCGCTGCTGCTCCGCTTGATCGGGCAGGTACAATCCTCCTCGGTGTTGATCTTCACGCGTACCAAGCACCGGGCGAACCGCGTGGCCGAGCAATTGCTGCGCGCCGGACATCGCACGGCCGTCATGCATGCCAATAAATCACAAAACCAGCGCCAACAAGCGTTGGATGGTTTCCGCTCCGGTACCTATCATGTGCTCGTCGCCACCGATATTGCCGCGCGCGGCATCGATGTCGCGTCGATTTCCCATGTCATCAATTACGATATTCCTGACTGCGCCGATAGCTATATTCACCGCATCGGACGCACCGGGCGCGCCGCACGCCAAGGTGAAGCGCTCACGCTGGTCACCACGGCGGACGTCCCGCTGATTCGCGATATTGAGAAGGCGCTCCGCGCGCCCATCCCCACGCAAACCGTAGAGGGATTCGATTACGCCGCCAAGGGATCTGCCAGCGATGAGGCGGTGCGGGCTCCGCGCCCCCCGCGCGAGCCCCGACGCGGGCCGTCATTCCAGAACAGCCGCGGGAAAGCGCCCGCGCCCACCGCGGCACGCGGCAACGCACGCCCTGCACCGGCGCGCGCCGCTGCGCCGAGCGGGATGACAGGACGCCCCGCGCCGACCGCTGCCGGTGCTGATCGCCCGCGTCGCTCGCGCTCCGAGCGCATGGCCTCCGGTAGCGATAACACCTCCCGTTCCAGGCGCTAACACTCGCCGTCGCTATTGCGCCTTCCTGTTGACTACGCACAACAACGCGGTCCCCGCCAAGGTACCTTGGCGGGGACCGCGTTGTTGTAAGTGTGGAACACCTCATACATTTGTGAACGGATTGAATCATCGCTGTACGCAGATCCGCCTATCATTAA
>DASXVL010000606.1:0-27156 GCA_036504255.1 Armatimonadota bacterium
ATCGAACACCGGCAAATTGAGATGGAAAGCAGGCGAGTTAACCTCTCCGTCCGTCGCGAAGATTTTATACCAATGAAAGCCCGTTTTCGTTGGTTGGAATGTCACACGTTGCCCTTCAGGCTTAATGGCGGCTTCGTCACCACCCGGAACGGTGAGCGGCTGTGTTTTCAGGGTGATCGGTTTGGCATCCGTTGAGGCGCTATTGGGGAAGGCAAGCGTCAACGGATGATTGAGATCGGCCCAATCCGGATACCAGGGATCGTCAATCGTAACCATGGGATCAATATTTGGCTGGGGCGGATTGGCATAGTTAAGGCGCGCACGGGCGATGGAAATGCCGTTATCCGTCGTCCAGATCGCGGGAAGACCACCGGCTATCGGTTTCGGATCGGTAAAGGTCAAGGAGAGTATTTCTGGCTCGTTGTTGGGATTTTTGATCCAGGGGAACTTGATGACGAAGTCTACGGTAGCGCCGTGTTTACGCAATTCCAGATCAAACCAGGACCGGTGGTTCGCCCCCTGATTGGGTTTGAAGCGGTCGTCCAACGGACGCGAGGCAACCACTTCGCCATTGCGCATGAGCACAAGGCGGCGTGAACCATCGCCGATGTCGGAGGAGGCGTAAACGCCGGAATATCCCGAACGCGGGTTCAGGCCATCGCCACAGATGGTAATCGCCATATCGCGATAGCGATTAGGATAGATCTCGCGTTCGCGCGGATACTCCATCTTAATGCCCACAAATGCTTCGAATGATTGGTCACCGACAAAGCGCTGCTTATGCCACATGGAGGCTTCCCCACGGCTCCAGCCGGCCAAAAATGACCATTGTGGTGCGCAGGACCAACGGATGGTCGGCATCCAGGTGCCTTGATCGAGCCAGTCGGCGGGCGCGTTGGCGAAGGTATAATCCATCATGTTGCGACTCAAGACCAGTACGTTACGTGCGGTGGCAAAGCAGCCATTTGCACGATACGCCGGACGTAGCCCGGTGGCGGGGGAATTATCGGTCGCCGCGACGATAGTCGCGTCATCCATTTCTAGCGTAAGTTTGGTGCCCACCCGCCAGAAGCGCAGCGTGTAATCGACGTCAGCAGGCAACGGGTCGATAGTTTTAGTCGCCAGTTGCTTCATGTCGTGATAGATGGTGCAGGTCACTTTCCCGGGTGTGCCGGAGAGTTGGATGGTCGCGCGGTCGCCGGAGGTCGGGTTTTGCCCATCGCCGTTGAGCGTCATCCACAGTTCGCCGGAGGTAAATGGCGTCGGCCGGACGGTCATCGCCATCCATTCATGATCGCCATAGATATCGCGGTGGAACCAATAATGGTTGGGCAGTCCGCTGGCAGCGGTCCAATCGCTCCGTGAATCTGACCAATCTTTCATGCCGTTGCGGTCTTCGGCGAAGCGCTGGTTCATCTGCGATTGTTGCGTCTCCAGCAGCAAGTCCGTGTTCAACGTGCGTCCGTAGACGCTGACGTCATCAAACGTCACGCCTTCTTTGCCTTCTGCATAGAGGGCCACGCCGCCCCGCCAGGGAGCAATATTTTTCACCGCAAGGCGTTCGGTGCCATCCGTGAAAACGTGCAGGCCATCGAGCGAGGTGACCAGTGAGAGTTTGTACCACTGATTGGGCAAATAGCCGCCCGGACTGCTCGCGAGCTCTTTGCCTTCTCCGTTGACCAATGCATAGAGAATGAGCCGATTACCACGCGCGGAGTGATCGGTGACCGGACTCCAGCGCACGAGCAGCCCATTTTTCGCATCAGTCATATTGACGACGGCGCCGAAGGCCCCGGTGATCCCGGCGCGCACGGCGGTCGCGAAAGTATAATCTTCCCAAAACGGCTCCCCGACCATGCACGTGGCGCTGCCGCCATCACGATTCATGCCGACCCAGGCAAACGGATTTTGGGCGTACATGGTATTCGAGAATCGGTTGGTATTCCCATGTGGGATGCGATCCCAGGCAGACGATAATCCCCATTGGCCGCTCACCACTTTCCAGGGGCCGGGTTCATCTTTGCTGCGCATGAAGTCATCCGCGAAGATGACGGGTTCCAAACGCTGGATACGCGGCTTCTCCGCCAGGGTCCAGCCGGAGTCACAGACGATGCCGGCTTCATTACCGCCCGTGCTGGGCACCTCGCCACGGAAGAGCAACGTGTCATTATGCATGAGCCCTAACGAGGAACCGCGGCGCATCAGTACAAGATGATATGGAGCGCCGGAGATGATGGCGGGCGTCGCCTGACCGATTTGCACCTTCTTTGAGCCTTGAATTGAATACAGCGTGATCGAAGTTTTTGTGATCACGGCCTGCAGATACCCTTTGCCGGTTCCCCACTCAAGGGTTAAGCGTACCGCGTTCGTGCGCGAGGCGGTTGTTGCCGGTAATAGCGTGAGCACACAGTCGTAATGGTCGGTATCGAGCTCACTGCTGAAGGAACCGGCTAAGCCTGCGGCTTTCACTGAACCTAACGCACAGACGCAGAGACACAGTATCGGAAGAAGGCGCTTCCATGGCGACATCATAGTAGTTCACTCCGCTGGAATATATTTTTGTCCTGCTTGCCGACGAGCCGAAGCAGGGAGGGGACGCTTGGTTCACCGGTATATGGGGTTTGACACCAGAGATAACAAAAAAGTTCACGCACGCTGTACTGGAAATTTCATAATACTTCATTCGTGTTAAGGAGAAGATTCCCTTCCACATGCCAACGATGATCTCGGCCTAATCACCGCGCGTCGCACATAGTTCGCGCCCATACGGGAATTCTGGTATGATAGACGACGAGGTTTTATATCGTATGGCATTGACGGGAAAACAAAAGCGCGTGTTGCGCAGCCTGGGGCAGCTCTTGGAGCCGATCGTTCACGTCGGGAAAGACGGGGTCAGCGCGGAGAGCATCGCGGCGACCGAGGATGTCTTTCGACGGCGGGAATTGATCAAGGTGCGCGTGTTGAAAACCGCGCCCGATGATAAAGCGACCACGGCGGCCGCATTGGCCGAAGCCACGCACAGCGACGTCGCCGGCGGTGTCGGGTTTACTATTTTGCTCTATCGTGCGAATCCTGATTTGAAAGAGCGCATCAAGCTGCCGCCCGCGAAGGCGGCTGACACGGACACGGAAACCGAATAAGCCGATGCGCATCGCGCTATATGAAAAAAGTCTCGCGCCGTTTCCAGGAACGACGCGAGACTTTTTTTGCTGCGTGTAATCGGCCGCACTATTTCGCGACGATACTGACGAGCTTGCCGGGCACCACAATGACCTTGCGCACCGTGGCGTCACCGATACTCCGCTTGACGGCCTCGGTGGAGAGCGCCAGCGCTTCGAGTTCCTCCAAGGTGATGGTCACCGGCACGACCAGTTTGTCGCGCATCTTGCCATTCACCTGCACGGGGATCTCCAGCGCTTCTTCCGCGGCAACGGACGCATCCGCGGTCGGCCAGGTGGCCAGCGGCAGCATCTCTGTCTTGCCCAGGATCTCCCACAGTTCGGAGGTGAGATGCGGCGCAAAGGGTGAGAGCAGGCGAATGAGCATCTCTAACGCTTCACTCCAGGGAATATTGACGTCGCTATAGGTCGTTTCCGTATCGGGCGTGAAGGCGTACATCTCATTGAGCAGTTCCATCATAGCGGCGATGGCGGTGTTGAACTGATAGCGCTCGATGTCCGCCGTCACGCGCTGGATGGTTTGATGTGTCTTGCGGCGTAAGGCGCGACTGGCGTCACCCAGATCCATGACCGCAATCGTATCACGCCACTCTTCGCGATAGGCGTGGCGATAAGCTCCCACATGCCGCCAGAGACGGTTGAGGAAGCGATAGATACCATCAATGCCCGGTGGCACCATGTAGGGCTTGCCGGTTTCCGGATCAACGCCCCACTCGGCTCGCTCACCGGCGGGCGCCATAAAGAGAATGAACAGGCGCGCGGCATCGGCGCCGAACTCGTTGACCACATCGTTCGGCGGCACCGCGCCGGAGCGTTTGGACATCTTCTTGCCGCCAGCGGTGACGATGCCCTGGTTGAACAGGCGCGTAAACGGCTCGTCAAAGTCGAGCAACCCCAGATCATGCAGCGCCATGGTGAAGAAGCGCGCGTAGATGAGGTGCATGGTGGCGTGCTCGCGTCCACCGACGTACTGATCGACCGGCATCCAGTATTTAATCGCCGCCGGGTCGAAGGCGTGCGTGGTGTCGTGCGGCGAGCAGTAGCGCAGGAAGTACCAGGACGAGTCGAAGAACGTATCCATGGTATCCGCGTCACGCTTGGCCGGACCACCGCACTGCGGGCAGGTAGTGTGCATGAACGACTCGCTGGTGGTTAACGGCGATTCGCCGGAGCCGGTGAATTTGACGTCATCCGGCAGCAGCACCGGCAGCTGGTCATCGGGCACTGGCACCATGCCGCATTGCTCGCAGTAGAGGATGGGGATGGGCGTCCCCCAGTAACGCTGGCGGCTGATGCACCAGTCGCGCAGGCGATAGTTCGTCGTGCGTTGGCCGATGCCGCGTGATTCCATCTCTTTGGCGATCTTCTGCCATCCCTCGGCGCTGGGCAGGCCGGTGAAGGCGCCGGAATTAACCATGAAGCCCTTCGCGTCAAATGCTTCCGCCATCACCGAGGGATCGAGATCGGTCCCTTCGGGGGCGATGACAATGCGGATGGGCAATTCGTACTTGCGGGCGAACTCAAAGTCGCGCTGGTCGTGTGCGGGCACCGCCATGATCGCGCCCGTGCCGTATTCCATCATGACGTAGTTGGCGATCCAGATGGGCACACGCTCGCCACTCATCGGGTTGAGCGCATACGCGCCGGTGAATGCGCCCTTCTTCTCCAACTCGGTGGAGGCGCGGTCGATCTCGCTCATGCCGGAGACTTCCGCACGCAGCGCATCGATAGCGGCGCGTTGCGCGGGCGTGGTGATATCATCCACCAGCGGATGCTCCGGGGCAAGTACCATAAAGGTCACGCCGAAGACGGTATCGGGACGGGTGGTAAAGACGCGGAAGCCATCCGCGCGACCATCAATCTGCCAGGCGAACTCGACCCCCTGACTTTTGCCGATCCAGTTCTTCTGCATGAGGATAACGTCTTCCGGCCAATCGAGTTTCGCGTGGCCGTCCAACAGACGCTCGGCGTATTTGGTGATGGAGAAGTACCACTGCTCCATCATGCGCTTCATGATGCCGGTGCCGCAACGCTCGCAGGTCGCATTGACCACCTGCTCATTCGCCAGCGCGGTCTGGCACTCGGGGCACCAGTTGACCGGCGATTTGCGCTTGTAGGCTAATCCGGCGTTGAAGAGCTGAATGAAGAGCCATTGGTTCCAACGATAATACGCGGGATCGCAGGTGATGACCTGGCGTGACCAGTCATAGCCATAGCCCATACGGCGGAACTGCTGCTGCATGTTTTCGATATTGATGTACGTCCACTCGCGCGGATGTACGCCGCGTTTGATCGCGGCATTTTCCGCAGGAAGGCCGAAGGCATCGAAGCCGGTGGGATGCATCACGTTGTAGCCTTGATGCATCTTGAAGCGCGCCACGACATCGCCGATGGTATAGTTGCGGAGATGGCCCCAGTGTAGATCACCCGAAGGATAGGCGAACATATCGAGGAAATAGAATTTCTCCCGCTCCTCGTTCATGGCGCTTTCGTAGAGCTTCTCGTCGCTCCAGCGCTGCTGCCATTTCACTTCAATCTCTTGCGGATTATACTTTTCATTCATCTCTCGGGTCATGGGTCACATCCTCGTCATGTATTAATAAGAGGATTCGCACAACGCGTGAGCGCGCGCGAATCCTGTATAAGCTCAGTATAGGTAGCAGGCGAGGTGATGTCAATGAATCCCCGCTGGGGAGTGTCGTGGAAACTGCTTACGGGGTCACTTCACGCGCCGACGGTAATCGCGCGAGCATGAGCGCGCAGAGGAGTGCGCCGAGAGCGCCGTAGGCGAAGGCTGCCCACACGCCGACAACGGTCCAGAGCACGCCGGCCACACTGCTGGCCACGACGGTGGCCAGGCCGGTGACGGTGGCGAGCATGCCCAGCCCGCTGGCGCGAATGTTGGCGGGCACCAGATCGACGGCAAACGCTTTGCCCACGCCATCGGTCGCGGCGGTGTAGAGCCCGTAGATCGTGAAGAGAACCCAGATATGCCAGGGCGCGCCGGCAACGGCAAAGCCCAGATACACCAGCGCGAAGATCAGCAACCCGCCCATGAGCACGCGTTGGCGACCGATACGGTCGGAGAGGTGCCCCAGGCTGGGACTGGCGGCCGCGTAGATCACATTATAGAGCGCGTAGAGGATGATCACCAGCGTCGTGGAAAATCCCAGGCTTTTCGCGCGTAGAATGAGAAAGACATCGCTGGAGTTGGCCAGCGAAAAGATGCCCCAGGCGATGAGATAACTGCGAAATGTCGGCGGCAATGCCGCGAAGCGCAGGCTGGGTGGCGTGGTAACCTTCGCGGGGCGGCGATGTTCGCGTACGAAGAACACTAACGCCGCGCCGATAATGCCCGGAATAAAGGCCAGCTTGAAGATCAAGCGCAAATCGTTATGGGTGAGCGAGACCAGGAACAACGCGAGCAGCGGCCCGAGCACCGCGCCCATGGTGTCCATGGCGCGATGCCAGCCGAACGCTTTGCCCCGCGATGCTGCCGGTATGGAGTCGGCGAGCAAAGCATCACGCGGGCTGGTACGCAAGCCTTTGCCGAAACGGTCCGCGACACGGGCGACGAGCACCAGCGGCCAAGCCTGCGCCAGCGCAATGAGCGGTTTGCCGATGGCTGAGAGTGTGTACCCCGCGAGCACATACGGGCGACGTCGCCCTGACAAATCAGAGAGACGGCCGGAAACCGTTTTGAGCAGGCTGGCCGTCGCTTCCGCCACGCCCTCGATCACGCCGATCACCGCCACCGGCGCATGCAGCACGGTCGCGAGGAATATCGGCGTCAGCGGATAGAGCATTTCGCTGGAGATATCGGCAAAAAAGGATACCAGACCGAGGCGAATGACGTTGCCCGTCAGCCCGGCAAAGGGGCCGGATTGATAGACACGCTCGCCGGTAGCCGTATGCTCGTCTTGCTTTTGTGATTCGTTGGTTTCCATAGGCGTTATATGCTCACACTATCCGACCAGTGGGAAGCTGTCAAGATACAGCGCTCTGCCTGTGTTCGGGGAAAACACCAGCGCGTACATTCATTCCATCTCGCGTTCAGTCGCCTCCTGCACCGAAATCTGTTACACTGACCATATGCAGACTGAAGTTAAAGAAATTATTGTCGTCGGGGGTGGGGCCTCCGGGTTAATGGCGGCGGGTATTGCCGCGAGCCGCGGCTATCGCGTTACGCTGTTGGAACGCAACGGTGAGCTCGGGCGGAAATTGCACATTTCGGGCAAGGGCCGCTGTAATATCACCAATAACTCCGAAATCCCCAACCTGGAAAAGAATATTCCGGGCAACCCGAAATTTTTGCGCACGGCCTTTTATCGGTTCGGTCCAAAAGAAACTATGGCGTTTTTTACCGACCACGGCGTGCCGAACAAAACCGAGCGGGGTGGGCGGGTCTTCCCCGAGTCGGACAACGCGGATGACGTGGTGCGCTCCCTGGTGCACTATTGCCAGGCGCAGGGTGTGCGCATGATACCTGACGTGGATGTTGACCGCCTGCTGACTGACGACGGACGTTGTTGCGGCGTGCAGGCCAAAAGCGGGGTTGTGTATCGCGCAAATGCGGTGATTTTGGCCACTGGGGGGGCCTCGTATCCGGGCACCGGTTCGACCGGCGACGGCTACCGCATGGCGCGCGCGCTCGGACATACGATTGTTCCCATCCGGCCCTCGCTGGTTCCCGTGGAAACAGAAGAAGGCTGGGTGGTCGATGTGCAAGGCTTATCCTTGCGCAATGTGCGACTTACCGCCAACTCTCCCGAGGGCAAGAAGCTCTTTTCGGACATCGGGGAAATGTTGTTCACGCACTTCGGGGTCAGCGGACCGTTGGTGCTCACGGCCAGCCGCCACGTGGTGGAAAAGCCGGGGTGCACGCTGGTGATCGACCTGAAGCCCGGCCTGGATGCGGACGCGCTCGATGTGCGCGTGTTGCGTGATTTCGAAAAGTACTCCCGCCGCGATTATGCCAATGCCCTGGGGGAACTCCTGCCGCGCACGCTCATCCCGGTGATCATACGTCTAAGTGGTATTGCCCCGCATACGTTGGTACATCAGATCACCCGCGCGCAGCGCGCGCAACTGGTGCATATCTTGAAGCATCTCACGCTAACCGTAAAGCGTGCACGGGGCTTGTCCGAGGCCATCGTCACCGTTGGGGGCGTGAGCACGAAAGAGATCAATCCATCGACCATGGAATCCAAGATGGTACCCGGCCTCTTTTTGACCGGCGAAGTCATTGATGTTGATGCGTACACCGGCGGATTTAACCTGCAGATCGCCTGGTCCACGGGCCATCTTGCCGGCATGAGCGTCTAATACCCATGGTGTCGCCTTGCCCCCTTATCATCAAGTCCCCTCTCCTCTGGGAGAGGGGTTGGGGTTGGAAAGCCCGAGCCTGGTCGAGGGGTGAGGGGTGAGGGGCGATTTTAGCATAACTGGACTAACCACACATCACATATATGGAGCGTGCCATGCGCATCGTCTGTTTTGGTGATAGCTTGACCGAATGCGGTGGGACCGATGGACGGTTCAGCGACATTCTGCAGCAGCGCTTCCCCGCGCATACCTTCGTTAATCGCGGGGTCGGCGGCGAGACGTTCGTAGAGGCGTTAGTGCGCTTGCAGCAAGATGTGCTCGATGAGCGTCCGGATGTGGTGCTCATCGAATTCGGCGCGAACGACTGGTTTCGCGATGAACGCCCGTATACCGCATGGGCGACCGACCTGGAAACGTGCGTCACGCGCCTGCAGCGTGTCGGCGTCCAGGTGGTCATCCTCGGCGTCTTCGGCCCCTATCGTGACGCGGACGGCAGCTACGTCCCGAAACGTGGCGGGATCGATGCGCGCGCCGTGTCCTACCAGCAACTGGAAGCGGAGATTGCTGCGCGCTACAACTGCCGCTATATCGCCAATATCCAGGAGCGCATTATCGGCGACCGGCGCTGCTGGGCGGACGCCAACCATCCCAACGAGTATGGCAATCGCTATGTCGCCGAGATGCTCGTGCCGGTGTTGGAGGAGTTTCTCGGCGCACGCGCGCTGCCGGTACGTCGCCCCACGCTACTGACCACGCGCGATTTCTGGCAGGAGGCCGTTGACCTCGCGCCAGGGCGCCTGGCGGTGGTGGATGGCGCTGAACGCCTGACCTACGGCAATGCGGATATCCGTGTGCGGCAAATCGCGGCGCAACTGCTGCTGTCTTCCCCCAATGCGCGCCCCAAGGTCGCCGTGTACATGCCCAACTGCCTGGAGTATTACTTGTTGTATTGGGCGGTGCAAGCGCTGGGCGGCGTGATCGTTCCGCTGAATACCTGGTTGAAAACGGAGAGCCTGCGCGGCATCTTCGCCACCGTGAAGCCCGATCTGCTCTGCGTACGCGCGGGCGATGACCCGGAGATGCTCGCCGGTCTGGAAGTGCCCACGCTGGCGGTGAGCGCGATGCCAAGCTGCCCGGCGTTGCCACGGGAAGCGTTGCCGGAACTCGACACCGACGATCTCTCCATCATTATGCACACCTCCGGCACCACCTCGACCCCGAAAGGGGCGATGATGCGGCATAGCGACCTGCTTTTCAACGTCGCCGCCGCCATCAACGCGCACAGCTTCAGCCCTGACGACGTGCATCTGCTGGTGAACCCGATGTTCCACTGCACGGCGCTATACAGTTCGTTGCCGACGGCGGCGTACCAAAAAGCCCCGCTGATTATCACCGCGTCGAGCGACCCCGAGGCGCTCATGACGTTGGTACAGCAGGAGCGCATCACCACATTCTTAAGCGTGCCGACCGTTTTTCAAAAAATACTGGCGCTGCCGGAACTCGACCAATATGATTGGTCCTCACTGCGTGTAATGGCCTATGCCGGTTCGCCTATGCCCGTGCCCGTCGTGCATGCGCTGCGCGCGCGCTTCCCCGGTGTGGCGTTGCATAACTTCTTCGGGCTCACCGAGACCATCAGCATGACGCATGTGCTGCGCAATGACGACGTGGAAGCGCACCCCGATTCCATCGGACGCTTGCTGCCGTTTGTCGAGGCAATTGTAGTGGATGAGCAGGACCGTACGCTGCCGCCGGGGGAGAACGGCGAACTACTCTTTGCGCGCGAGGAAGTGATTCCCGGCTACTATCAGCAGCCGGAGCGCCTGCAGGAAGCCATCGCCGAGATCGACGGCCGCTGCTGGTTCCGCACCGGCGATCTTGCCTGCGTAGATGACGAAGGGTTCTGCTATATTCGTGGGCGCAAAAAAGATATGATTATCGTCGGTGGGGAAAATGTCTTCGCCGCCGAGGTGGAAGCCGTACTTGCCGCCCACCCGAAGATCCGCGAGGCGGCCGTCAAGGGCATTCCTGCGACCGGCGTGCGCGTTCACCTGGGCGAGCTCATCAAAGCCTTCATCGTCCCCAGCGACGCCTCCCTCACCGAGCGTGAGATCAAGCAACACTGCTACGACCATCTGCCCTCCTACAAAGTCCCCACCTACCTGGTCTTCCTCGACGCCTTGCCGCGCAACCCATCGGGGAAGGTGGTGAAGGATGAATTAGGATAGGATTGCATTGCATTCTTCGGACAGAACTCACGGAATCCTCACAATGCGCCTGCCCGTATCCCTTGGCAAGCAGTTCGCTTGGCAGGTACAATAAGAGCGATGGGTAACCTTGCGGTATTTTTGGCACTGATGGCGGTCGCGCTGGGATTTGTCAGCGTGTTGCTCTACATCAGTTTGGGGTCACGGCGCGTCCCGACGGCTAAGATAGTGCGTCTGCTGATTGAGCTCTGGGGCACGTTCGCGCTGCTCGCCGTGTTGTTTGCGCTGCTGAGTGCGTTCCTGGGCGCACCCCCCGCCGGATCGCTGGCGGAAGAGTTGGCGGTGCGACTGGCGCATTGGCGTGATCTCTCATCCACACAACAAGCCATCTTGGTGGGTGGACTGCTGCTGGCCATTGTATTATTTGTCCACCTGATCAATTCCTTGCGGGTGTTGCAGGGGAGATCCTATCAGGCGGATTCACCAGACGAAGGAGAGTGACATGAATTTCCAAGATCGAGACCTGATCTCCATCGACGACTATAGCCCGGAGGAAGCGGCGTTTGTGCTCGCAGCTGCGGCGAGCATCAAGCGCGACCCCGCACAGGTGAGTACGCTCGCAATGGGTAAGACGCTGGCGATGATTTTTGAAAAACAATCACTGCGTACGCGCATGACATTTGAAACAGGCATGACGCAGATGGGTGGGCATGCCATCTACCTGCAGCCGGCCGATATCGGGTTGGGCACGCGCGAACCGGTGAAAGACGTAGCGCGCAATATCTCCCGCTGGTGCCAGGCGATCATGGCGCGCACGTTCGCCCATCAGACGGTGATCGATCTTGCCGCATATGCAAGCATTCCGGTGATTAACGCGCTCTCCGATCTCGAACATCCCTGCCAGGCGCTCGCTGATTTCCTGACGCTGACCGAGCATAAAGGGGCATTAAAGGGGCTGAAGTTGACCTATGTCGGCGACGGCAACAACGTGGCGCACAGCCTCATGCTGCTCGCCGCCAAGGTCGGCACGCATTGCAGCATCGCGTGCCCTGAGGGCTATGAGCCCTTGCCGAGCGTGCTGGCGCGCGCGCAAGCCATCGCGGCGGAGACCGGGGCGGTCATCGAAGTCGGGCATGATCCTCTGGCGCTGGTGCGCGGAGCGGATGCCGTCTATACCGATGTCTGGACGAGCATGGGGCAGGAAGCGGAAACGGCAAAACGCCTGCAAATCTTCCCGCCCTACCAGTTGAACGGCGAACTGATGCGCCACGCGAAAGCCGACGCGCTGGTGATGCATTGCCTGCCCGCGCACCGGGGCGAGGAAATCACCGACGAGATGATGGAAAGCCCACAGTCCGTGGTATTTGACGAGGCGGAGAACCGGCTGCACGCACAGAAGGCCGTACTCGCGCTTGCCTTCGGCTGGACGCCCACGTAGCTTATCAATAACGTGCGGTTTTAGTTTCGGGGAGGCCGATGGCCTCCCGGAAACTATTTGTGCTGATGTTATCACGCTGTCATCGTCTTTTCATTTACAGGCAAAATCAAACGGTTAGTCTATCGGTATGTTACTTCGCCGCGTGTTACTCATACTGCTTGTGAGCATGCTCCTGTTGGCGGGCATCGCTTTACTCCTCCGTGTAGGATTCATGCCACGCTTCCCACCGATTGCGCGCTTCCCGAATGGCATCGTCATCCATCACACCGCCTCGCCGCCCTACCTGCACGGCGGCAGATTAGTTGATGCGGCGGTGCTGGATACAATGCACGCGGAGAAGGGGTTCGGCGCGGTGCGGGGACGTGATGGCACGGTGTATCACATCGCCTACCATTTCGTCATTCTGCAGGACGGCACCGTGCAACGTGGGCGTCCGGAATATCTCCCCGGCGCTCATACCCTTGGACACCCTGAAATGCTGGGCATTGTGCTGGTGGGGAATTTCCACGGACCCAGCAACCTGGGCAATGCAGGTCCGCTGACGCCTCCCCCGGCGCTATTGGCCGCCGCAGCGCGGCTGACACGCGAGCTCATGGCAAATTATCATTTGTCCGTGCGGCAGGTGTACCTGCACCGCGACCTGCGCCCAACGGCGTGCCCGGGTGACCACTTTCCCCGCGCGACGTTTTACGATGCCATCACCCGCTAACAAAAGAGTCGGCCTGGAGTGGATAACCACCCCAGGCCGACTCGCGCAGACGATAGTGCGGGAGTTATTTATCCTTCGCCATCTCTTCTTTCAGGATGCCGAGCGCTGCTTGCGCCTGATTATCATGGTCGCTTAGCTCTTTGGCGTCTTTGCTCAGTTCCACCGTGACGTCCGGCGCGATACCTTTTTTGTTCAAATCGAAACCTACCGGTGTCGTATAATGGGCGGTGGTAACCGGCATGGCGCACGGATTATCGGGGTCGCCAAGGCGAATGACGGTCTGCACCAGCGCCTTGCCGAAGGTGGTTTCACCGATGCTCTTGGCGCGGTGGTAGTCTTTCAGCGCACCGGTAAGGATCTCTGATGCACTGGCACTGCCCTTGTTGACCATGACCACCATGGGGCCGGAATAGATCTGGTTGCCGACGCGCGTCTCGTCATGTTTGACAAGGCTGCGCCCTTTCGTTGAGACGATGACTTTATCTTCGGGCGGCAACAGCATGCTGGCGACCTTGATGCATTCCGTCAACAGGCCACCGGGATTGCTGCGAAGGTCGAGCACCAGCCCACGGATATGCGCCTGATTGAAGTCCAGCAACGCCGCACGGGTTTGCTCAACGGTTTTTTCATTGAAGGAAAGCAGCCGCAGATAGCCGATTTTTCCATCGAGCATCTTACTCTCCACCGCCGGCACTTCAATGGTGTCACGGGTGATGGTGATTTCCAGCGGTTTGCTCTCGCCGGCACGTTGGATGGTCAAGGTGACCTTCGTGTCTTTCGGCCCGCGGATTTTGTCAGCGGCATCACTCACCGTCATACCATCGGTGGAGACGCCATCAATTTTCATAATATAGTCAGCAGGCATGATGCCGGCTGCTTTTGCCGGGGTGCCAGGCAGCGGTTCGACCACGGTGATATGGAAATCGTTGATGTCGGTAATTTTTGTGCGGCAGACCGGACAGACGATGGCTTCTTTGGGGACGGCGCCATTCTCGCTCTTGACGGACGGGATCTCTGTCATTTTGAGCGTGGCCCCGATACCGGCGAAGTGCCCGGCATTTTCATCACTGAATTCCTTGAATTCTTTCGGGTCCATAAAGCGAGTGTACGGGTCATGGATTTGCTGTAGCATGCCACGAATGGCGGCGTAGGTGAGTTCGTCGGTATTTTTGATGGGATCGACGTATTCTTCCTGCACCGTGGTCAACGCTTCCTGGAATAATTGAATCGGTTTGAGCGAGACCGTGTCGGAGAGCGTCGCACCACGACCCGTCGGAATCATCGCGGCCCACGCCGGTGTCAATCCGGAGGTATGGAGATCGTTGAGTTGATAGCCCAGCAAAAAGGCGGTAAGAACCAACAAGGTGACAATGGCGCTGTGAAAGTACTTTGTGTGCGTATGCTTCATGACAAATCCTTCATAGAGGTATGCTCGTGTCCAAGTGAGGAGGACTTGAGCAGTGACCGACCCGCTAAGGTATCGGCACGTTGTGGTACTTATACCCGGCGCAATAACAAGTTATGCGATGATACATATAAATAACGCCCGCGATGTAGGCATGCATCGCGGGCGTTATTGCAGTATGGATGGTTAGAATAAGGTGTCGTTGGGGGTCGGTTTGGCGCCACCACCGCCAGGTGTCGGCGTAGGCGCAGGCCCGCCGCCCATGCCGCCCGGTGCTGCGCCACCTCCACCCATGCCATCCGGCGGTACCGGCGCTGGGGGCGGAGGGACAACTCCGTTGCCAACCTGAACACGTATAACCTTGAAATTAATCAGGGTGTAGGATATCCCACTGTCAGGATAGATCAACTGCATGCTCGATGCGAAGCCGGCGTTAATGACTTCGATTACCCCATCGGTAAAGCGCACGGGAAAATCGCCCGGGACGATATCAGGTTTCTCCCATAATTCAGGTGTGGGGGCCATGGTATCCGAGCCGGCGTTACGGGTGAAGGCATAGAACGAAACCGGTCCGTCGACATTGCCCTTGTGCTTACTATCGATCTCATCGGCCACAAACGAGATCGAATATTTGGCCCACCCCTGCTTTCGCAAGACATCCGCGTAATTTGAGCCGATGGTGAGCCCTTTTGCGGTATTCACCGGAAAGGCGTGGTGGAGACGCGCACAGAGGTAATTCACCTGGATCGGTTGCTTCGGCTGCTTCTTCGGGGGAAATCGTTTCAGCGGCTCAAAGGAGCTGGCGACAATATCCGTGACCACCAGGTCAGCGCCCTTTTTTGTGAAGGTGATGCCCAGCGAATACGTTTCATTCATTTTGTAGATAAGTTGTTCCTGGTCAAGATTCAGATAGATCGCGCGGACGATAAACGCCCAGGGAGGCATCGTGACGAAGTTGGTAATGGCAGCGCTTTCGCCTTCGCCGTCAGGGGCACCGCCCGTCATTGGACCTGGACTCATCGGAGCACTACCTCCACCTGTGGCCAAAGGGGCGGTGGCGCCGGCAGCGACCAGGGTTGTTTCACCAATGGCAATCTCTTCTTTGGTGAGATTATTGGTGAACACCAATGTGTTTGGTGGATCCTGCATCTTCCCATACTTAATAGCCGCTGCCTTCCGTACCTCCTCTGATGCCGGATTATCCGGGCGTAACTCCAGGGGAGGCATGGGAATAATGCGGCCTGCAGGCGCTTTAAGGAGAGCGATTACTTCCTTTTTGGTCTGGCCAAGCCGAATGCCTGCGAGCGTCTGCTCTTTTTCCGCCATTACTAACGACGAAACGCATAGGAGCAGCGTGAACAGTAGGGCGCGATGCCGGAAAATAAACATGCTGTAAATCTCCTCTTACGATTAGCGCGTCAATGGCTGCTGTCCCGGAAATCCGGGAAGCGACGGCCCACCAGGGGTACCCATGGGCATTCCACCCGGCATACCAGGCATACCCGGTGTGCCCGGCATGCCGCCTGGCATACCACCATTCGTCATGCCATCTGTGCCTGGAACCGGGCTCACGATGCGTACCCCAGGAATTGCCGTCAACGCACGGTTACCCAGGGAAATTGCGATGACACGTTTCGTTTGCCCACTCAGGGTAAAGGCAATTTTTTTATCAGGGTACGGGAAAAAGTAGTGCTTCCCTATCTTGGCATATGGCTTCGGGTAACCGTAAGTCCCAATTAACTCCGAGATGGAATTCCCGAGTGAAATACCCATCGGTGTTTGAATAACAGGACGTTTCTTGGTATTAGTCAAAGAGACAATGACTTCAATGACTTTTCCTGATTTCGTGTCAAAGATGACATACGTATGCCAGCCGGCATCGACATCCGGTGAACCAACACGGGCGCCTTGATATAACCAGATAACCAGGTCGCCTCGTCCTTTAGGTGGTCCGGTTACCGTTGCGGCGCCACCTCCTCCTCCACCACCACCCGCGGCAGGGGGGGGAGGGGCCATCATCATACCCATACCGGCGTCTCCACCCATGGCCGCCATATCGATAAGCGGGGGATAGGTTTGCGGCAAGGGGGGCGGTACCAGGATATCGTCGACTTCACTCGTCTGGAGTAACGATGGGCCAACGAAGTGCGGTATCCCTTTGGCGTTGAGTACGGTGAGATACGTCGCATCGAGAGCTATACCGTTCAGACTCGTGGCGTTGGCCGTATTTTGAGAAAAGGCCGGAATGCCAAGCCCCAGGGCGATGCATAGCACCGGCAAATAGCGCCAACAGGCAGTGATTGTTTTCCACATAGTTCTCGCTCCAGCCAGTCCACTGCCCGCACGAATGCAGACATACGGAAATCCACCCAATAGATTAGCGAATAGCTATATTTCTCGGGCCATGTGAAACAGCAGACTTGCTTCACGCGGCCTGTCCTCTTCGTCCTCTGATGGTGAGCGTTGTCGAGGTAATTATATATTACCCCCGAACGGCACGTCTATGCAAGAGTATGCGTGAAACGCCGGGCTGTGAATGGCGCGCTGACCCATCTCTGCGAGCCGGGCAGGAGAAGAACGAAAGTGCAGGGAATTGTACCATATATTCGGCTTGGCGCTTACAACGCGCCAGGTAGCTGGAGGATTTTGCCAATGATCACCCGTACGGAATATGCTGGATGGGCCCATAATGTCAAACTGTCGAATGGCCGAATTGAGCTGATCGCTACGCTGGATGTCGGTCCGCGGTTGCTACGTTTTGCCTTTATCGATGGCGCGAATGTTATGAAAGAATTTCCCGAGCACCTCGGGGGCTGTCATGAGCCCGATTGGGTCAGTCGTGGCGGACACCGGCTGTGGCATGCGCCGGAAGCTATTCCGCGCACCTATGCGCCGGACAACGCGCCGGTGAGCCTGGAAGAACTCGACGATTTCGCCATACGGCTGACGCCACCCCCGGAAACGGCCAACGGCATACAAAAACAATTAGAGGTTCGTATGGGCGCCGAGACGGACGAAGTGACCGTCGTGCACCGTCTCACCAATGTGGGCGCATGGGAAATCACGTTAGCGCCCTGGGCGCTCTCGGTGATGGATGCCGGGGGGACGGCCATTATTCCGTTGCCGGAGAAACGTCCCCATACTGAGGTGCTGACACCGGACTTCCCATTGGTGCTCTGGCCGTACACGGATTTGTCGGATTCACGCCTCTCGCTTGGGCGGCGTTATATAACTTTCGCACAGGATTCCGCCAAAGGCCCGGCAAAATTCGGCATGCCGTTGCAGTTAGGCTGGGCGGCCTATCTAGTGCATCAGACGCTCTTTGTTAAATATTTCGACTACCTCCCTGATGCCGTCTACCCCGATTTTGGCTGTAGTTTCGAGGCGTTTTCCAACGAAGCGATGCTCGAAGTCGAAAGCTTGGGGCCGCTGGCGCCGCTGGCCCCGGGTGAAACCGTCGAACACGTTGAGACCTGGCGCATTTTCGCGAATGTGCCGGCGATCACCGATGAAGCGAGTATTGACCGCATTATTCGGCCCCTGGTTGAACAATCCGCATGAGACCTGCTGGCGTACATCACGCGCCCAACATCATCCTGGGCGCGTGACGTGCGCCCAGGATGACAACCAGTCGAGCAGAGTTGTGCCAATGCGGGTATATTGCGGATGAGACGTCAAACCGTAGTTTGGAGAACGTCCATGCAAGACTTAGCGATGACACCGCAGACGGGAATAATGGGAACCGGCGCGTGGGTGGTCTTGGTCCTCCTGCTGCTCGCGATGTTCGGCTTCGTGCTCTTTTTCTCGTTGTCACCGGGATGAGCCCGACCAACGCCCGCCGCGCTGGTCGCCCTTGCACCTTCACCTTGCCGTGTTGCGCCATGCTCGATACAATGAGGGCTCTGCGCATTGCCGATGAACGTATTCTCTCCCAGTTATGCCTTGTCGGTAAGGTACAATCATTCGTGTAGATGAGTTAGTTCCTTACCAGTCATATTCGACACAGCTTGTGTCGAATATGACTGGTAAGGAACGTATAAAAACCAAGAGTCGAACTCGGCCTACATTCGCAGATACCTACCAGGTAGACGAGCGTTGTGCAGAGAGCAACGGTAACTTTTTTGTTCCGGCGAGGCCGGGTTAGGATTGCGCGTGACCGTAGAGTGCCCAGATGAACCCAGCGAGCCCCTGCACTTTCCGCTGTTGGGACTCGATATCAGTCAGACGAAAATCGGCTTAGCGATCGCTGAACGGATCGATGCGTTTCCGCAACCGTTGTACACCTACCACCGCCTCACCCGTGCGCGGGATCTCGCGCAGTGTCAGGACTGGGTACAACGCTACGGCATTACCGGGGTCGTGATCGGGCTGCCGTTGAATATGGATGGCACGCCCGGTCCGCGTGCGCAATGGATGCGCCGATTTACCCGAGAACTCCAAGAACATATCGCGACGCCCATCTTTTTACAGGATGAGCGGTTGTCCACCGTGGAAGCCGAGGAATTGTTGCTCGCGCAGGGGGTGCGTCGTGACGAGCGCGCCGAACGCGTTGATGCCCTGGCGGCGGCGCTCATTCTTCAGCGGTTTTTGCATGAACGCCATGAAGGGACCTGTTAGCTATGACTGATGAAGCCCAACTATCCGCGGAGGCGCCGGTTCGACCAGCACGCACGCGCGGTCTGCTGCTGCTGGGGGTATGTGGGCTTCTTCTCTGTGCCCTGATCGGCGTGGGCTACCACGCGCTCTACCACCGTGTGCGGCTTGCTGCGCCGGCGGTTGTTGTCATCGGCAAAGGCGCCTCGTTAGGGTATGTTGCTCAACGGCTGCAATCTCGCGGTCTCATACCCAGCGCATTTGCGTTGAAGTTGTACGGTCATCTGTCACATCGCGCCGGGAAAATTCAGGTCGGTGAATATGCGGTGGCCAATGGCATGCGCCCCGTGGATATCTTCAACATGCTGGTCTCCGGAAAAGCGACGGCATACATGCTGACCATTCCGGAAGGCAAATGGTCAATGGAGATTGCCAAGGCGTTACAGGAGCACTGGCCGGCGGCAACCGGGGAGTTCACCAAGTTGGTAGGACAACCGCAATATTGGCATGCCAGAGGATATCCCATCACCGGAGCGTCGCTGGAGGGTTATCTCTTTCCTGATACCTACCGTATTGCGGCGGGGGCGACAGCGGAGCAGATCATTACCGTCATGCTGAAACGTTTTCAGGGAACCGCTCTTGCGGCTTACCGTGCCACCCCCCCTGCCGATAAGCGGTCGCTTTATGAGGTATTGGTCTTGGCCTCATTAGTGGAAGCCGAGGCTAAGCTCGATAGAGAACGGCCAATCATCGCCGGGGTGTATATGAATCGTTTACAGACACCGGGCTGGCGACTGGATTGCGACGCGACGTTGATATTCGCCAAGGGCGAACGCGTCACCCGTGTGTTGGCACGCGACAAAATGATCGATTCGCCGTACAATACATATCGATGTCTGGGCTTACCGCCCGGACCGATCAATAATCCCGGGTTGAAATCCTTTCTGGCCGCATTGCATCCGGCCAAGGTGCCGTATTATTTTTACGTGGCGCAGGGTGATGGGTCGCATATTTTTTCGCGGACGCTCGCCGAGCAGAGCACGATGATCCATCACTTGCGGGGGAAATAACGCCATTATGGGCAGTCGTGTCGATCGCGCACAAATTCATGAAGCCGCCTGGGGACGGGAGTCGTATCCCACGCCGTTCGCCAGTTGCCTGATGCCAATTGGCGCTATTCTCCTCGTGTGGGTCTGCGTGATGGTGGCATTTGCCCTGTGGCAGCAAACATTACCAGGCAATACGACCGTTCCCGCGGTGATTGGTCTCCCAGGTGACGAAGCGCAAAAGGTACTACGGCAGGCCGGTCTCGACGTCGAAGTGATCAAGGAACGCCAGGTCAATGAATCGATTCCGGCGGGCGCCGTAGTGTCCGCGACGCCGGGGGTCGGGCGTAATGTCAAGGAAGGCCGCGTGGTGCATCTCCAGTTGAGCTCAGGGTCGGCATTCGCAAAAGTTCCGAACGTGGTAAACCTCTCCGTGCTGCTTGCGCATACGCGTCTGTCTGCCATTGGGTTACAAGTCGCCAACGAAGTCTACGTCTACAGCGATACCGTACCGCTGGATACCGTAATCAGCGTCACGCCGAAGCCCGGCGCTAAAATCAGCAAGCAAAGTCAGGTCAAGCTGGTCATCAGTAAAGGGGCGCAACCTGAAGAACCGAGCGTACTCGGCAACACCGACGACATCCATTCCAGCGAGATCAGCATCGATCTACCCACGGATATCGATGGCGCCGCGGAAGTACGCATCGATGTCACCGATGATACGGGCAAACGGACAGTGTATAAAGAGACCCATAACCCGGGCGATGCCATTGCGATGACGGTGGAGGGCACCGGGGATACCACGGCGGAACTCTTCTTCGGGGATCGCTTGCTGTTGACGCGAAAATTTTAAGAGAATCTGCAAACAGCCGCTAAGGGTTCGCCGTGCGCACGGGTTCGATCTTACGCAAGCGCTCGGTCACCTGCGCAATCAGCCAATCTGGGGTTGAGGCACCGGCGGTGACGCCCACCCGATCGACGCCAATCAGGTCGGCGGGGTCGATCTCCTCCGCCGTCTCGATGAGAAATGTCTTCGGGCATACGCTGCCGCAAATCTCCGCAAGCCGATTTGTATTTGAGCTGTGCCGCCCCCCCACGACGTACACCGCGTCCACCTGGGTGGCCAACTGGCGCGCCGCGTCCTGGCGTTCACGTGTCGCGGAACAGACGGTGTTCTGTACGGCAAAATCGGTATAGCGCGCGGCGATGGTATCGATCACTTCGAGAAACGTCTGCTCGTTCACGGTCGTTTGCGCGATAACCCCGGGCCGGATATCGTCGGGTAGGCCGGCGACATCTTCCGGGTGGGCGATGACGTAGGCGCCACCGCGAATATACCCGAGGATGCCCTGGACTTCCGGGTGATCCGGATGACCGACGATGACCAGCGTGTACCCCTGCAGGGCGAATGTCTGCGCGATGCCCTGTGATTTCGTCACGAAGGGGCAGGTCGCGTCCACGATGCGTACGGCGCGTGCACGCAGTTGCGCGAACGTTTCCAAGCGCGCTCCGTGCGCGCGAATGACGGCAGTCTCACCCTCAAGCTCGTCCAGGCTGTTCACCGCGCGGATGCCTTCGGCATTCAAACGGGAGATTTCCTGTGGGTTATGCACCAACGGGCCCAGGGTATTTACCACTTTTTCGCCACACAACGCGGCTTCGGCGAGCTCAATAGCCCGCCGAACGCCGAAACAAAACCCCAGTACCTCAGCGCGAAGAATCTCCATGGTGGGCGCTTATGCCACCTCGACGATCAGTTCGATTTCGAGACACGCGTCCAACGGGAGGACGGGAGCGCCCAGCGCCAGACGAGCATGTATGCCCGCTTCGCCAAAAACGGCCACCAGCAGCTCGGAAGCACCATTGAGCACCGCCGGTTGTTGTGAGAAGATCGGCGTAGAGCTGACATACCCCGCGAGGCGCACGATGCGGCGGACCTGGGCGAGGCCGACCTCCGCGTCGAGGATGGCCAGCGCATTGAGTACGGCCTGGCGCGCGGCCGCCTGACCGGTTTCCACCGACACATTGTAGCCGAGTTTGCCGGTGTATTCTTCAGGGAGCTTCCCGTCGATGAACGGTAATTGACCGCTTAAGAAGACGAGTTGACCGCTGCGGACGGCGGGGACATAGCTGCCGATCGGTTTCGGCGCAGCCGGCAGGGTGATGCCCAAAGTGGCAAGAGTTGCGAGTGCCATAAACGAATACTCCCACGAAAGATAGTCATTGACCAGATAACGATCTGTCTGTACTCTTCGCCGTATCGTGCGCGCTCCCTGCCCCCACGCGTATTTTCGTGCACGCTTGGGGGTGGCAGGTAACGCGCGTCGCGTTCACGAATTAGGTAACCAGACGAACGCTCGGCGTAGCAATGGGAGAACCGATGATTTCACCACACACGGTGCAAGGGATAAAGCTGCTGGTAAGCGATGTTGATGGCGTTTTGACCGATGGGACAATCATCTATGGCAACGGCGGGACTGAACTCAAGGGATTTAACATTAAAGACGGTCTGGCCATGAAGCTGGCAGGCTGGAACGACCTGCCCGTCGTGTGGCTCACCGGGCGCTGTTCCGAAGCCGTGGCGCGTCGCGCCGCTGAGTTGGACGTCGCCGTCTTCCAAGGCGCACAGAATAAAGATGTTGGTCTGCGCGCGTTAGCGCAGGAACGCGGACTCGCGCTCGCCGAAATCGCGTATATCGGCGATGACCTGAATGACATCCCCGCCTTGCGCCTTGCCGGATTGCCTCTTGCCGTGGCCGATGCTGCGCCCGAGGTCAAAGCGCTGGCGGGCTATGTGACGCACGCGGTGGGAGGCCAGGGCGCCATCCGCGAAGTCATCGAGTACATATTGGGGGCACAGGGACGATGGGAGCGTGCAGTGGAAACCTATATTGACCGGATTTGCGCTGGCGACGCGCCACAGTAGGCGAGCGCTGGTAATAACCCCGGAAGCAAAGGATGCCGTGCAGCCCGTATGGGCGCGCACGGCATCCTTTGCATAACTGTCCGGCGATAATTTAGCGCGACTCGGCAACCCAGAACTTGTCGAAGATCGAAGAGAGTGACTGATCTGCATGGATGCGGCGTATACCTTCGGCGAGCATGGGCGCGACGGAGAGCACTTCAATTTTTGGAATGCGCTTTTCCGGTGTCATCGGTATGGTATCGGTGATGATGAGCTTCTCGATGGGGGAGGAGGCGAGTCGCTCGATGGCCGGGCCGGAAAGGACGCCATGCGTGGCACAGGCGTAGATCTCACGTGCGCCGCGGGCTTTCAAGGCTTCGGCGCCATGCACGAGTGACCCGGCGGTGTCCACGATATCGTCTACGATGACCACGCGCTTGTCGCGCACGTCACCGATGACGTTAATGACTTCGCTCTCGTTGGGCTCCGGCCGGCGTTTGGCAATGATGGCCAGTTCTGCGCCCAGGCGGTCGCCCAGCATGGTGGCGCGTCCGACGCCCCCGACGTCAGGGGAGACAACTACGGTATCGCCATCAGCGAACCCACGGTCACGGAAATACTCGGCGAGCAGCGGGCCAGCGGGCAAGTGGTCAACCGGTAGATTGAAGAATCCTTGAATCGTTTGCACGTGCACATCGACGAGGAAAATGCGGTCCGCGCCGGCGGTAGAGATCAAGTCGGCCATCAGACGCGCCGCAATCGGCTCACGTGGCTTGGTCTTTTTCTCCTGGCGGGCATAGCCGTAGTACGGAATGACGGCGGTAATGCGCGCGGCGGAGGCGCGTTTTAACGCATCGAGGATAATCAGTAGTTCGATGATACTCTCGCTGGCGGGCTGGCAGGTTGGCTGTATAATAAACACATCCATCCCGCGCACGCTCTCCTGCACCTGCACGCGAATTTCTCCATCGCTGAAACGGGTCACCAGGGTATCGGTGATCTTTATCCCCAGGTAATCGGTTATCGCATGGGCTAGCTTCGGGTTCGCGTTTCCGGTGAGAATGCGTAAATTATCCATGACAATGAAACCTCGTGCTGTGCGGCGTCGATACTATATCTTTCGACAACAAAATAACCGTTCCCTCCCGTAGCGAACCAGCGGATTATTGATAAATCGGCTGGCCCGTGCCCAGTGGATACGGAAAAGGGCGGGCACTAGGCCCGCCCACTGCTTTAGGATTCTTCGCGATCCCGTATAATTTTCGCCGGGACACCGTAGGCGACTTTTCCGGCGGGAATATCTTTCGTGACTACCGAGCCGGCTCCGGTCAGTGCGCCATCACCAATGTTCACCGGCGCCACGATGAGGCTGCCGCTGCCGATAAAGACCCGGTCGCCCATGGTTGTTGGGTGTTTGCGCTTGCCATCATAATTACACGTGATGGTACCGGCGCCGATGTTAACGCCTTCCCCGAGCGTGGTGTCGCCCAGGTAGCCAAGGTGGTGTACCTTGCTCTTCGGTCCGACTTTGGTATTTTTCATCTCGGAGAAGTTGCCGACTTCCGCGCCGGGCGCAATATCGCAGTTGGGACGCAAGCGTGAAAACGGCCCGACCTTCGCGCCGCTGCGAATAATACTCTTCTCCACACGTGAACTGATGACTTCCGCGCCATCTTCGACGATGGCCGCAAAGAGTTGGCTTGACGGGCCGATGGTGCAGTTCTCACCGATCTTCGTGCCGGAGTGAATGAAGGAGAAGGGGTAGATCGTGGTGTCGCGTCCGATCTCTACCTCTTCGTCAATGAAGGTGGAGGCGGGATCGATCATCGTCACGCCGTTGCGCATATGCATGACGCGAATATCGTCGCGTAAGTTCTTCTCCGCTTCGGCGAGTTGCACGCGATCATTGATGCCGGCGACCATGGATTCTTGCGCGGCGACCACCGCGCCGACCTTCAGCCCGCGCAGGTTCAACCGTTCGATGACGTCCGTAAGATAATATTCATGCTGGTCGTTATCGGGCGTAATCTCGTGCAGAATCTCAAAGATGAGCGGCGCCTGGAAGCAATAGGTGCCCGCGTTGATCTCTTTTAACGCCAATACTTCCGGCGTGGCATCGCGCGCTTCGACAATGCGCGAGACGTTGCCGGAGGCGGTGCGCACCACCCGGCCGTAATTGCCGGGGTCTGCCATGCGCGTGGTGAGCATCGTGGCGGCGTTTCCGCTCTTATGGTGCACGGCGAGCATCTCTGCCACAATACGGGCAGGCAGCAACGGCACGTCAACGCAATGCACGAAGATAGTACCTGTAAAATCTTTCAAGGCCTCTTCCGTAACCATGAGCGCATGGCCGGTGCCCTGCTGGGGCTCTTGCAGGCAGTACTCAACACTGTCGCCAATTGCGGCGCGCACGGTATCCGCCTGGTGGCCGACCACAAGCACCACACGTGCGATGCCCGCGTCACGGGCGGCGCGAATGGGGTAGGTGGCCAGCGGTTTGCCACACAGCGGGAAGAGCGCTTTCGCGTGAGAGGACTTCATGCGTGTGCCTTTGCCGGCCGCAAGGATGACGGCGACAGTTGATGGTGTAGCGGTATTCACGATGCGCAGGCTCCTTTAAACGCTAAGAACACCCGACTCCCCAAGATGAGGACCGGGTGGAGGCGATAGCACGGCCTTAATGGTACCCCGACTTTGAAGACACTGTCAACGCGCACGGCAAGCGCGCGAAGTCTTCGTAGACCTGGGCGTGCGCTGGTGGAATGCGCTGTATACAGGACGTGCAGCGCGAAATTTGGTACAATAGCCATACTTTCAGAGCGAGTAAGGCGTGTATGGCGTATCAATCCCTCTATCGTAAATATCGTTCCAAGGATTTTGGCGATCTTGTCGGTCAGCGTCACGTGACGCAGACGCTGGCGAACGCCATTGCGACCGGACGCGTTTCGCATGCGTATCTCTTCTGCGGCCCGCGCGGCACCGGGAAGACGAGTACGGCACGCGTACTGGCCAAGGCATTGAATTGCGTGCATGGCCCCACCGCGGAGCCGTGCGATGTCTGTCCGCATTGCCTCGCCATTCGCCAGGGATCGGCCATGGATGTGGTCGAAATTGACGCCGCCAGCAACCGCAATATCGATGATATCCGCCAGTTGCGCGAACAGGTCAATTACCCGCCGGTCGAACTGCGCTATAAATTCTACATCGTCGACGAAGTACACCAGCTCACGCGCGATTCGTTTAACGCCTTCCTGAAAACGTTGGAAGAACCGCCCGCCCATGTGATCTTTGTGCTCTGCACGACCGATCCGCATCAACTGCCGGCGACGATTCTTTCGCGCTGCCAGCGCTTTGATTTTCATCGCATCACCCTCGAAGATATCGTGGAGCGTTTGCGCTGGATTGTGACACAGGAAGGCTGGACCGTCGAAGACGAAGCGCTCTATCTGCTCGCGCGCGCCGCGAACGGGGGATTGCGCGATGCGTTGAGCCTGCTCGATCAGGCCGCCGCGTATGCCGGCGACAACATCGCTGCTTCGCACGTCCGTGATATCCTGGGCGGCATCGACCTGGACTTGCTCTTGCAATTAACCGGCACGATTCTGGCGAAAGACGCCAATGGGCTTTTTACGACCATCGAGCGCATCATGGCCGAAGGCAAAGATATCCCGCAGCTCATCTCCGAGTTGATTCAACATTGGCGCAATCTGCTGCGTGTGACCATCGGCGGGAAAGATTCCATGGTCGATTTCACGCCCGGCCAGCGCGAGGAGATGGGTAAACAGGCGGCGCTCACCGATCAGACGCAGCTCATGCGCGCCATTACTCTCTGGTGTGAGGCGGAAAACGAACTGCGCTGGAATAGCCAGCAACGCTTGCTGGTGGAATTATACAGCCTGCGCATCATGCATCCGGATCCGGTGGCTCCCGTGGCCGTGGCGGCCCCCGCCGCCCCTGCCGCGCGCCCCATCCCACAGCGCCCGGTGGAAGCGACCGTTCGTCCGGAATCTCCACGGGTGACTGAGCCGCGTCCCACGAAAACAGAGCCGGCGGTGGTTGTCCCCCCGGTCGCACCGAGCGCCCCTGAACCGCCCGTGACGG
The DNA here is from genome assembly GCA_036504255.1 of Armatimonadota bacterium. Lineage (GTDB taxonomy): Bacteria > Armatimonadota > Hebobacteria > CAIYQO01 > CAIYQO01 > DASXVL01. The sequence continues at coordinate 26,909 of DASXVL010000606.1, forward strand.
CAGGAGAAGGCGCGTGGGATTTCCCACGCATGAAGAAATCCTGGCCGGCGTTCCTCGATTGGCTCAGCCGTTCGCCCAATGGGCAGAAATTGCGCTCACGTATCGTCGAAAAATGTTGGCCGACAAAACTCAATGGCTTGACCTTGACGCTGGCCACTACCAGCGGTTTCGTGAAAAGCCAGGTGCTCGATCGTGAGCGGCCGCAGATTAAGGATACCCTCGAACAATGCCTGCGCGGCTATTTCAAA
>DASXVL010000607.1:0-11095 GCA_036504255.1 Armatimonadota bacterium
CTGTGTCCAACCGCGGGTGAATAACTCATAAACGCGAAAGCGGCAGCCTTCGTGCCATGATGTATAGGTCGTATGGGTCCTCATAGGAGAGGACTACCCCGACCGGCGACGATCTATTACATCATTTTGTCGGGATCAATAAAAGCCATAATTATCAGCCCGTTCACACTGGAAAAGATCATCAATATGTTAGGGATTACCTTAAACTTATTGGTAGTGTTGGATCTGTCCAGCAGTCGGCGGTGAAACTTCAAGAAATGCATCGCTATCGAAAAATTAGCGATTATGATGATGCGGAAATTGTTACTCAAATTGCAGCGCGGAGAGCTTTGCAAGACGCTAAATTTATTTTTGACAACCTGAGCTAAGCATTTTATCTGCATCTTTGCGGTCATCCTCAATACCTCTGCCTTCACTCGCCCCCGCACAGCCCAAAGTCCTTAGCACCGTCTGAAACCGCGCTCCTAGCCCCCGCAACCCCCCAAACCCCCCTTGCACGTACCAAAAACAACCCAACCGGTACCCGTCGCCGCCCCTTGTCCTTTGCGCCTGACACCACAGCCGCCGTGTGGGCAGTAGCATGGAAAACGTCTTACCAATCGATAAGTGGTCGCTGGGGAGGGTTGCATGATCGATCTCCTGCACACGGCATTTGCACGGCTGGCGCCTGCGCAGGCGGCGGCCGGGTCTGGTGAGCCTTATCCATTTCAGCAGGCGGTCGCCGAGGCGTTGCTCGCCGGTCGGCGCGTGGTGTTGCGCGCGCCGCGGGGCAGTGGCAAAGGGGTGGCGGCGCTCTTCCCCTGGCTCGCCGGCCGCCTGCACGCGTTCGATTTCCCGCCCCAACTGCTGCACGTGTTGCCGCCCGGCGCGCTGGTGCACGCCGTCCGCGAGCGGGTGCAACAGGCGGCGCACACCCTGCCCGAGCTGCGCGTCAGCGTGCAAACGGCGTGTGACGCGCTCGACCCCTTCCTGCTGGCGGATGCCGTCATCACCGACGCGGAGCAACTGTTGGGCGCGGCGCTGCATCGCCCGCTCGGCCTGCATCCCAGCCTGGGCAATATGAACGCCGGGGCGCTGCTCGGCGCGTATCCCGTCTTCGACGAATTCCCCGCGCTACGCTGCCGCGAGGCGCTCATGGTCTGGCTCGGCCTGCTCCGCCGCTACTATCCCATCACCCGCTGCCTGTGGACGACCGCCACCTGGCCACGCGCCCTCGCCCGTCACGTCGCCACCCTGCTCGACGCCGACTATATCGAAGACGGCGGCCGGGACGGCGGACGGCGCAGTTGGGCCACGCGCGCCACCCTGAGCCCGGAAGGAATTCTGCGCGCGCACCAGGGGCGCACGCTGGTGGTCTGCAACACGGTGCGCGGCGCGCAAACGCTCTACCGCGCGCTGCGCCACCTGCTGCACGGCGACGCGACAGAATTATTGCTGCTCCACCCCTACCAGTTCGCCCACGACCGGGTACCCATCGAAGCGCGCGCCGCCGACCTCTTCGCGGCGGGCAGCACGGCGAACGCGCTGCTCGTCACCACCGCGTGCATCGAAGTGGGCGCGCAGCTCTCGGCGGAGTTACTCATCACCGATCCCGCGCCCGCCGAGGGGTTGCTGCACCGCGCCGGACAGTGCGCGCGCTTCCCCGGGGAAACAGGGCGCGTGCTGGTGGCGCGGGTGGGGGAAGTCCCGACGGGCGAAACCGCCGAGCCGACGGCCGAGCGTCTGCTCACCCTGCTCGCCGACGGCCCGCCCGTGACGGCAGGCGAAGAATTAGCGGCATTGGATGAACTGTGGGAACACACGCCCGCGGAGGAACTGCCCGAGCTGCTGCGCGACTTGCCGAGCGCCGAGGCGTGTGAGGCGAGCGCGGCGCACGCGCTCACCGGCGCGCTGCAGGAACGCCTCTTCACGCGCGTGGGCGTCGCCCTGCACAGCACCCCGGAAATGGTGCTCGACCCCTTCGAACTCGAACGCCTCGCCCTTTCCCACGCCGCGCTGGAGCGGAGCTGGCGGCGCTGGCAGGCGCTCGGCTCGCCCGGCGAATGGTTCGCGCTCATCCCGCATTGGGGCGAATCCGAGCAACACACGCCGAGCTGGACCTCCGTGACGGAGGCGTGCGAGTTGCACGCGGAAACGCAACTGGTGGTGCTCAACGCCGACGCGGTCAGCTACGACCCGGCGCTCGGGCTGGAGATGACGCAAGGCACCGGCTACGGCAGCGCGCGCCTCCCCGCGCAGCATACCAGTTGGAACCCGCTCGACCAGCACGTCGAATCGTACCAGGAACATGCCGCGCGCGCGCTGGCCGCCTGCGAACACCACGCCGACTGGCATCGCTATACGCTGCGCCACCTGGGCGCGCGCTGGGACATACCGACCGTGGAGTTGGAGCGCTGGCTGCGCCTGTGCATTCTCTGGCACGACGCGGGCAAGCTCACCGCCGATTGGCAACGCGCCGCCTTCCGCTGGCAGGTGGAAGTCATGCGCCGCCAGGTCGACTTCGACCCGCTGGCGCGCATCGATTACCAGCAAAGCCGCGACGGCCGCTTTCCGTGCCCCGCGCATGCGGAAGCCGGCGGCATGGTGCTCTTTCGCGCGCTGGCCATCCTGCTCGGCGGGCATCCTCCGCTGCACAAGGGCACCGTGATGGCGCTCTGTTACCATCACGGCGTGCGCCTGGCCGCGGAGGTCGATCTCACCCCGCATCCCGAGGCCTGGGCCACGCTGCTGCACCTGGCGGACGGCGTGCTCGACGCGCGCACGGTGAGCCGCATCGACCATGCCGGGTGGGCGTTGCAACCCACCCCCACGGCCGACGCGCCCCCGTGGCACGATCCCGATTGCTTAATGGCCTACAGCCTGCTGGTTCGCGCCATCCGCCTCGCCGACCGCGAAGTCGCCCTCACCCGGCCCTTCGCGTGAGGAGGGCCGGGCGGTTGATTATAGGGGAATAGCCCCGAAGGGGCGACAAGCCACTAGCCACCAGTGCAGCACAGCGGAACTGGTGGATTACCGGATAGCAGAATAATCAGCCCCGAGAGGGGCGACAGCAAATACCTCTGTCGCCCCTTCAGGGCTAGACAACACAGGCGGTTATGGTCCACTTCCAGGGCCGGGTAGGGCGTTCTTCCGTAGCGCGCGCCCGCTGTGGCGCGCCTGTGGTGCGACCGTATCCGTGCGGCGGAGCAAGAGCCGGGTGCCAATTAGGGAACGCCCCGTCGCTCTCGCAGGCACGGATCGGCAGGCGAAACAAGCGCGCCACAGCGGGCGCGCGCTACACCGAGAGAGGGCCGGTTGGGGGAGAGAGGCGCTCCAGAGGGGACAGTCCCAGACGCTTTCTGGGCTATTAATGATAGGGCGATAGCCCAGCATATCACTGCTGGGACACCTTGCCGAGGAGACAACATATGTCAGTACATGACACCGCCTGCCCGTGTGGCGAAGAGACCGATGCGGAGAAACGTGCCCGCATTACGGAGATCATCGACGAATTTGCCGGGCGCGACGGCAATTTGATCCAGGTGCTGCACCTGGTGCAGGGGGTCTACGGGTACCTGCCCATGGACATCCAGCAACTCATCGCCGAGCGCCTGGACCTGCCGCTGTCGGAGGTGTACGGCGTCTCGAGTTTCTACTCGTTCTTCACCACGCAGCCGCGCGGCAAGTATACCATCCGCGTCTGCCTGGGCACCGCCTGCTATGTGCGCGGGGGCGCGAAGATCTTGAAACGGCTCAGCGAGATGCTCGCGGTGGAGGTCGGCGGCACCACCAGCGACCGCAAGTATACGCTGGAAGTCATGCGCTGCATGGGCGCATGCGGATTGGCCCCGGCCATCATGATCAATGATGAGGTCATGCGCCAGGTCAACCCGGACAAATTAGCGCAGATTTTGGCAAGGCATTGTGAATAATTGAGCTGGTATTTATTCATGATGCCTAAGTTCGATTAGTTCGATTAGAGAGGTATGGGGGCTATGGTCACTTCGACGCAACGTCTCACTTCGCGTGACGACCTCGCCGAGATTCAGGCGCGTGTCCAGGCGGCCGCGCAGGGCGTGAAATATCGCCTGCTGGTCTGCGCGGGGGCCGGGTGTGTCTCCTCCGGCTGCCACGCCGTCCATGCGGCGCTGCTGCAGGCGCTCGACGCCGCCGGGCTCAGCGAGCAAGTGCAGGTGCAGCAAACGGGCTGTATCGGCACCTGCGATATCGGCCCCACGCTCGTGGTGCAGCCGGACGACGTCTTCTACACCCGGCTGCGTCCGGAGCAGATGGCGCTCATCGTCACGCAGCACCTGCTCGGCGGGCAGGTGGTGGAAGCCTACACCTACGTCGATAAGCGCACCGGCGCGCACGTGCCGCACCTGGCGGACAACGCCTATTTCACGCGGCAACTGCGCCTGGTCACCGCGCACTGCGGCAGCATGGCCTACGACTCCATCGACGCCTATATCGCCGCCGAGGGCTACCGCGCCCTCGCCAAGGCGCTCGCCGAGCTGACGCCCGAGCAGGTGATCGACGAGATCACGCAGTCCGGCCTGCGCGGACGCGGCGGGGCAGGCTTTCCCACCGGCGTGAAGTGGCAGGCCGGGCGGCGCGCGCCGGGCGCGGAGAAGTACGTGGTGTGCAATGCCGACGAGGGCGGCCCCGGCGCGTTCATGGACCGCTCGCTGCTGGAAGGCGACCCGCACGCTATCATCGAAGGCATGGCCATCTGCGGCTACGCCATCGGCGCGCGCAAGGGCTTCCTCTACGTGCGCGCCGAATACCCGCTGGCGGTGGAACGCATGCGCGCCGCGCTGGCGCAGGCACGGGCCTACGGGTTGCTCGGCGAGCAGATTCTCGGGAGCGACTTTGCCTTTGATATCGAGATCCGCATCGGCGCCGGCGCGTTTGTCTGCGGCGAAGAGACGGCGCTCATGGCCTCCATCGCCGGGCAGCGCGGCGAGCCCCGGCAAAAACCGCCCTTCCCCTTCGAACAGGGCGTCTTCGGCAAGCCGACCATCATCAACAACGTGGAAACGCTCGCCAATGTCCCGCTCATTCTGCGCCATTCCGCCGCCTGGTTCACCCAGTTCGGCACGCCGGGGAATAGCGGCACGAAAGTCTTCGCGCTCGCCGGCGACGTGCAAAATACCGGCATCGTCGAGGTGCCCATGGGCATGACGCTCGGCGAGATCATCTTCGACATCGGCGGCGGCGTGAAAAAAGGCAAGGCCTTCAAAGCCGCGCAAACGGGCGGCCCCTCGGGCGGCTGCCTCACCCGCGAGCACCTGAACACGCCCGTCGATTTCGATGCCTTGCGCTCGCTGGGCACCATCATGGGCTCCGGCGGCCTCATCGTCATGGACGAAGACACCTGCATGGTGGACATGGCGCGCTTCTTCCTCGACTTCGTGCAGGATGAGTCCTGCGGCAAATGCGTGCCCTGCCGCGTCGGCACCAAACGCATGCTGGAGGTGCTGGAGCGCATCACCAAAGGCGCGGGCCGGGCGGGTGATATCGAACTGCTCGTCGAATTGGCGGAAACCTGTACCGAGACGGCCACCTGTGGCCTCGGGCAAACGGCGGGCAATCCGGTGTTGAGCACCATCCGCCACTTCCGCCAGGAGTACGAGGATCATATCAAGCGCCACTACTGCACCGCCGGTGTTTGCGGCGAGATGTTCATCTCGCCCTGCCAGAACGCCTGCCCCGCCGGGGTGAACGTGCCCGGCTATGTGGCGCTCATCGCCGCCGGACGCCCGCGCGACGCCTATAACCTCATCCGCAAGGAAAACCCCTTCCCGGCCATTTGCGGGCGCGTCTGCACCCACCCGTGCGAGCAGAAGTGCCACCGCACGCAGCTCGACGAGCCGCTGGCGATCAGCGACCTGAAGCGCTATGCCGCCGATTATGTCTTTGCCAATGAGGAGCCCTACCTCGATATGGTCTTCCCGCGCAAAGCGGCCTCGGTCGGCGTCATCGGCGCCGGGCCCTCCGGCCTCACCTGCGGCTACTACCTGGCGCGCCTCGGCTACGACGTGCAGGTCTACGAGGCGCAGCGCGTGGCGGGCGGCGTGCTCGCCTACGGCATTCCCGAATACCGGCTGCCCAAGGCCATCCTGGCGCGCGAGATCCGCCTCATCGAGCAGGTGGGCGTCACCATTCATACCGGCACGGAGGTAGGCCAGGAGATCACCTTCGAGGACCTGCGCGCGCGCCATAACGCCGTCTACGTGGCGACCGGCACGCAGATGCCGAACAAAGTGGGCGTGCCCGGCGAGGAGCTGGCCGGGGTCTACCATGGCTTGGATTTCCTGCGCGACGTCCACCTCGGCGGCCAGGTCACCGTCGGCGCGCAGGTCGCGGTCATCGGCGGCGGCAGCACCGCCTTCGACGCCGCGCGCACTGCCCTGCGCCTGGGCGCTAAGCAGGTCACCATCCTCTACCGGCGGCTCATCGAGGATATGCCCGCCGACGCGCGGGAGATCGCCGAGGCGCTGGAAGAGGGCATCGACATCAAGCCGCTCATGTACCCCGTCGCCTTCGTCGGCGAGGCGGGACGCGTGGTCGGCGTCGCCTGCCGGCGCATGGAACTGCGCGGGTTCGATCGCGCCGGACGCCGCAAGCCGGAGCCGGTGGACGAGGAAGCGGTGGTCATCGACGCCGACATGGTCATCCCCGCCATCAGCCAGCACTCCGACCTGCCCTTTATCAAGAAAGACGAGGTGGAGATGACGCGCTGGGGCACCTTGACCGTCAATGAGGAGACCATGATGACCTCCATTCGCGGCGTTTTCGCCGGCGGGGATATCGTGCGCGGCCCCGACGTGGTCATTCGTGCCATCGCCGACGGCAAGATCGCGGCCGCCGCCATCGACCGCTATCTGGGCGGCTCCGGCGACTTGAATACCGGCGAGGCCATCGACATCCCCGCCCCCGCCGACGAGCCGGAAGTGATGGAGCATGAGCGCTTCGCCATGCGCATGCTCGATCCGGCGACGCGTATCAAGGGATTCGACGAAGTGGTCGTCGGCTACCACCGGCTGAACGCCATCGCGGAAGCCATGCGCTGCCTGCGCTGTGACAAGCGTTGAGGGGAGGAGAGAAGATGGAAACGGTGACACTGGTCATAAACGACAAAACGCTCACGGTCGCGGCGGGCCTGTCCGTGCTCGACGCGGCGAAGCAGCATCATATCCTCATCCCGCACCTCTGCACGCTGGAGGGCGTCCACCAGGTCGGCGCGTGCCGCATCTGCGTGGTGGAGATCGAGGGCGCGCGCACCTTGCAAGCCTCCTGCATGGTGGCGGTGCGCGAGGGCATGGTGGTGCGCACCAACACCGCCAAGGTGCGCAAAGCGCGCAAGATGCTCTACGAGCTCATGCTCTCCGACCATCCGCAGGACTGCCTGCACTGCACGCGCAACCAGCATTGCGAGTTCCAACAGTTGGGCGAACTGCTGCACATCAGCGCCTCGCGCTTCGCGGGCGAGCGCTCCAAGCAACGCCTGGATGACTCCAGCCCCTCGATCACGCGTGACACCGCCAAATGCATTCTCTGCCGGCGCTGTGTCACCATCTGCAACGAGGTGCAGGGGGTGGGGGTGCTCAACGTGCAGCAGCGCGGCTTCCACTCGGTCATCGGCCCGGCGGAAACGCTGCCGCTCGACGCCGTGAACTGCGCCAACTGCGGGCAATGCGCCACCGTCTGCCCGGTCGGCGCGTTGACGGAAACCGACGCCACCGAGCGCGTGTGGCGCGCGCTGCATGACCCGGCGAAACGCGTCATCGTGCAGACCGCCCCCGCCATTCGCGCCGCGCTCGGCGAGGAGTTCGGCTACCCGCCGGGCACGCTGGTCACCGGCAAAATGGCCACCGCCCTGCGCGAGCTGGGTTTCGACGATGTCTTCGATACCAACTTTGCCGCCGACCTGACCATCATGGAAGAGGGCCACGAATTCCTCCGCCGCGCCACCGCGGCGCTCACCGGCGGCGCGGGCAGCGCGCTGCCGCTCATCACCTCCTGTTCGCCCGGCTGGATCAAGTACGTCGAGCATGAGTTCCCGCGGCAGCTCGACCACCTCTCCACCTGTAAATCGCCGCACATGATGCTCGGCGCGCTGGCGAAAAGCTACTACGCCGAGAAGATCGGCGTCGCCCCCGCCGATATCGTCGTCGTCTCCGTCATGCCCTGCACCGCGAAAAAATTCGAGATCACGCGCCCGGAACTCTTCGTCAACGGCCTGCCCAGCGTGGACGCCGTACTCACCACCCGCGAACTCGCGCGCATGATCAAAGACGCGGGCATCGACTTCACCGAACTGGAAGACTCCATCTTCGATCATCCCATGGGGCACTCCACCGGCGCCAGCGACATCTTTGGCGCCACCGGCGGCGTGATGGAGGCCGCGCTGCGCACCGTCTACGAAGTGGTCACCGGGCGCGAGGTGCCCTTCACCCAGCTCAACATCACCCCCGTGCGCGGCTTCGCGCGCGTGAAAGAAGCCGCCATCACCATCGACGACGCCTTACCGGCCTATGCATTTCTGAACGGCGTCACGCTGCGCGTCGCCGTCACCAGCGGCCTCGCCGGCGCCAAGCAGCTCATGCGCCAGGTCGCCGATGGCAGCAGCCCCTACCACTTCATCGAAGTCATGGGCTGCCCCGGCGGCTGCATCAGCGGCGGCGGGCAACCCCGCCCCACCACCCACGCCATCCGCGAAGCGCGCCTGCGCGCCATCTACGCCGAAGACGCCGGCAAAACCCAACGCAAATCCCACGAAAACCCCTACATCGCCCAACTCTACGCCGACTACCTCGGCGAGCCGCTCGGCCATCTTTCGCACGAACTGCTGCACACCCACTACGTCCCCCGCGGGCACTGCAATGAACTGCTGACCGGTGAAGAGGAGGGGTAGGCGTGATTCTCTAGCAAACCGAATTAAATAGGGACAGACGGTAATATTTATGCTATAAATATTACCGTCTGTCCCTATTTAATTCGCTGTGGCGCGCCTGTGGTGCGACCGTATCCGTGCGGCGGAGCAGGAGCCGGGTGCCAATTTGGGAACGCTTAGGCGCTCTCGCCGCACGGGTCGGCAGGCGAAACAAGCGCGCCACAGCGGGCGCGCGCTACATCGAGGAGAGGGCCGGTGAGGGACTGTCCTCGCGGACAACGCCCGCTGGCGGAACCGACGCTGTGCCCAGGGCTGGAACAAACCGGGAACGGCCGGTCCCTTCCCCTAGCCCTGAAAGGGCGCGCAGCTACTAGCCACCAGTGCAGCGCAGCGAAACTGGTGGTTTACCGGGTAGGAGAAGAATTAGCCCTGAAGGGGCGACAGCAGAGACCCTCTGTCGCCCCTTCAGGGCTAATTATCATGGGCGGACGTGGTTCCACGGGTTCCGCGTTGCTCCACCCGTGGCTAGTAGCTGCGAGCCCTTTCATGGCTGGGGAAGAGACGGCGGGACTCGCTACGCTCGAACCCTTCCAGATGGTGCTGCTGACCCACCGCTTTGACAGGGAAATCGTCCCTCCACCCACACCGCGCTCGTTATTTGCACACAAACGCGGTATAATAGAAGGACAATTTCATCACAAGACGCTCTGGCGTATCCCTCGGCCTGCCGAGGGATACGCCTTTTTGCTTAGGCGAGCCGGCGTGCGGACTTCCCGCGCGTGACACCTATTCCGACCTGTTGCTCTTGCGCGAACACCGAGCGAGCGCGACCTGCTCGTTGGCTTTCACCGGGCAGGCTACCTATTTCACGAAAAGGAGAACGAGACCATGAGTAATCCACAACGACCACGGTTAGGCGATCTCGGCAGTAATACCGGGCCGCTATGGGAAGATCCCTCGAAGGCGTTATTTACGCGCACACCGCAGAAATCCATCCCGTTCAAACTGGCGACCTGGACGGCGAAAACGGCAAGCGTCGCCGCGCAGAATCCATCCGCCACCCCACGCCTGCAGAAGATCAATGCGCTGCTGCAGAGTGCGTTCCCGCCGAACGGACCAGTGAACCCTGCGGCCATCCGGGAAGCGACCAAGGTGTTCCAGAATCTACGGAAAGACGGCATCAATCTGAACGTGCCGCTCGAAACCACGGGCCAGTTATTCACCTCAAAGGTAGGGCGAGAGTTTCTGAATGTGCTGGTCCCGCCGAAGAAAGCGCTCCCCCAAAAGCCAACCGCCCCGAATGGAGCGCTCTCCTGGAAACAGAATCAATCGTTGGCAGGGAAAGTCCTGGATTTCGTGACCGATAATCCGCAGCAAGAAGCCATTATGCAATATATGGGCGAACCGTCAGCGTCCGACACGGAGACGGCCCGTCGGGTGCACGCGGGGATGGGGGGGAAGGGGAGAAAACTATATACACCCGACGAAAGTCGCCAATTGCTGCAACGCAAGGCGGAAGAGCGCGACGAACTGCAGATGGTCAATGCGGCGATTCAGCCGGTAGAAGACCGCTGGACCGCTTTTCGAGTCCAAAACGATCCGCAGTACAGAGAGCAGGAACAAATACGGCGCGTCGCCGCGCAACCGCTGCCAAAAACTGCGCTAGGACAGGCTGCTACGCTAGCACTTACCGACGGGTCGAAGTTGAATGTCGCGGCAGATCCATGGAATGGCTTTAAAGGCGCGGTATCAGGCGTGCTTGATAACGTCGGCCTTGACATAGATTTCGGGGGTAATGGCACATCACGGGCTATCGCTCGCAGGGGCACATATCCACTGTTTTTGGCTTTGTCGTTGGGGTTGGGAGCGGCGAAAACGCCAGCGGCGCTCGCCAAAATTGGCCAAATCGCGCAAGCTGCCAAGACACTGGGAAAAGTAAAAACTTTACTGGGACCAGCCGCAGAGGTCTGGAATATGACGAAGCCCATGCTCCGCGCCGCCGGCAAAGAGGTCGTCAAAGAAGCGATGGTAGACGGCGTAAATATGGCCGCGAAACACGCGAATGGCGAGCCGAATACCACGCTGTCGGATTACGCTGAGCAACAAGCCAACCTCGCGCCGGCTCGCTTAGCACGCGGGGGCGTATTACATGGCGTGGAGCAGCTCATTGGGCCAAAACCGTCCATATGGGGAAAACTCGGGCAGTATAGCGCGGAT
>DASXVL010000608.1:0-1617 GCA_036504255.1 Armatimonadota bacterium
ATGTCGTTCCCTGTCACGGCAAATCAGGCACGTTACGCTGAAAGTGTAACGTGCCTTTTTGTTTCAATATTGGAGGTTACAACATGATGGATTCGAGCCATATCGGCAAAGTCGAGAAGGCGCATCGCTACTCACAGGAACGTGATCGGTTCAAGTTCCTTAATTTCCAGGTTGTTGTGCGCGGCGACAACGGTGAATATATCGTCAGCTATGACCACGGCAAGTGGGAATGCAATTCCGAATACTTCAAACTTCATGGATTCGATAGCCATACGATGGCGGTTGAGCAGTTGCTGGGTGAGATGCTGGTGTCCGCCGAGGTAGAAAAGCTGGTGAAATAGGCGCGCAGGCGTTTTTGTTTGCGGTCGTTCGCGGGTCGGGCGTCCGTCAATTCGGCGCTGAACCGTTGTGCCGTAAGGAGTCGCAACGTGCCACGCATCTGAGGGACCAGGCTGTCCCTTGGGTGCGTGGCACGTTGCGGTTCATGCTAACATTCAAAGCGTGTACATCGGAAGTGGGCGTCGCCGCAACCGCGGCAACGGGTCGGCCTGGCTGATCCTGCTCCTCATAGGTCTCGTTCTCGTAGGCGGCTATACCCTCATACAGCAACGTCTTGGCAACGGATTGGGCCTGTCGTCGCCGAACGCCACAGCCGTACCTTCTGTCACCCCCACCCGCAGCGTCGAAAACTTCGTATCCATGGCCGAAGACGCTTATCGTAAAGGCGATTACCGCAATGCGATTGCCTATTACGAGCAAGCCAGCCGGCGCCGGCCCAATGACGTCAGCCTCTATACCCTTGCGGCGCGCCTGATGGTGTTCCTCGGACAGGCGCCAAAAGCCGAGCAACGCGCCCTGAAAGCGCTGCAGATTGATGCGAGCAACGCGCCGGCCAAGGCCGTCCTGTGCATGGCTATCGACTGGCAGGGCCGCTATGAGGAGGCGCTGCCCATTTGTCAGGCCGCGATTGCTCTTGACCCCCACAGCTCAATGGCTTTCGCTTATCTGGCTGAGGTTCAAACCGATAACGGCGATGTGCGCAGCGGGCGGGCATCCGCCAATCAGGCGCTGACGCTGGACCCTAAGAACGAAGACGCCATGCGTAACCTGGCCTATACCTACGAGCAAGGCAGCAGCTATGCCGATGCCATCTATTACTATGAGGAAACCCTCAAGCTGAATCCCAACATGCCGCATGTGTTAATTTCGCTGGGGCGTTCGTACATCGTGCAGGGACAGATTCCGAAGGGCATCTTGTATCTCAAACGCGCCATCGATATAGACCCGTTGAATGCCGAAGCCTATGACCGCCTGGGCGGAGCTTACTTCGCCATAGGAGAATACGACCAGTCGCGCCTCATGCTGGATAAGGCCATTGACCTGGACCCCATGCGGGTGACCGTCTGGACGCGCAAGGGGATATTGGATTTCCAGGTGCGTAAATATGAGGCTGCCGTAGTGGACTATACGCGCGCCCTTACCACCAGCAAAATCGTCAGCGCGACATTGAGCATCACCGATTACATCAACTACGGTTTTGCACTGCAACTAACCGACGATTGCACACGCGCCATCCCCATTTTTAACGAAGTCGGCGCGATGGCGCCGACGGATAAA
>DASXVL010000609.1:0-4137 GCA_036504255.1 Armatimonadota bacterium
GGGGTGACGCTGCTTGGTCCGGCATAAACGGCGTCCTTACGCGCCATGACTGCGCCGCCAGCGCGAGAAGGCGGCGGGAGAGGAGAAGCCCAGCATCTCGGCAATCTGCTTCATGCTCCGGCGCTGCTGCAACAACTCGGCCACGCGCACCGCGCGACAGTCGTTGATGTAGGCGTGAATGGTTTGGCCGGTATGCTGCTTGAAGAGACGGAGGAGGTGGTACTTGCTATACCCGGAAAGATGCGCGAGGACATCCAGCGTGAGATCTTTGCCGACGGTGTCGCGAATGTGTTGGGCGATGGAGCGGACGATCTGCTGCGGAAAATCTTCCTCATCCCCGAGCGCGGGCTCCTGCTGCAGCGCGGCGGTGAGAATCTCCGCGATGAGCAGGCTCAGCGCGGAGAGCAGACGCATGCGCGCTAATGCCGCCGGCAGACTGTCACCGCCCACCCCGAACAGCGCGCTCACTTCCAGCGGTAGCCGCTCCTGCGACAAGACCAGGCGCCATTCGCTGGGCTGGGCTTCCCCGGCGCGAATCTGCACCAGATGGCAGACCACTTCGCTCCCCCCGAGAAATAACCAGAGTTGATCCTCGTCAGGCGTCCAGGCGGGCACGTAGCAGTCGTGCGCTTCATGCGCGGCAAAGCAAAAGACGCCGCCGCGTCGGCGACGGTAGCACCGTCCCTGATAGCCCTGGGTACCGCCGTCGGTGAGGGCGATGAGAATTTCGCGCATGGGATGGTCATGCGAATGCTCGCGCATCCACGCCGCATGCCGTTCATCGTGCACTGCCGGCATGTCGGGCGGGCAGACGGAACTGACCAGCGCCCAGTGTTGCGGGTGCAGCAAGACCTCCAGCGTCCGCTCAGAGAATGGCGTGTCGCCCATGGCGCGCTCCAGGTTCACCGGTCGGGGCCGCTTCGTCGCTCGCGGGCAGCATGCCGCGCTCAGCGAGTAACCGCTCGGCGTTTCGATGCAAAATCGCATGGCGATGGTCATCGTCGATATCGGACGAGAGCACACAGCCGAGCCCGAAATTGGGGTCGAACCAGGGCAGGTCGGTGCCAAAGAGCAGCTTCTCGGCTTGTCCGGCGCGCACCACCTGTTCGACGAACCCCGGCATGCGCTCGGCGGCCGTCAATTCCAGGTAGACGTGCGGAAATTCCCGCGCCAGCGCGATGGCGCCGTCCCAGTCGGGCCAACAGGAATGGCCAAGGATGAAGCGCATCGCCGGGTAGCGTTCCGCCACCCGCCGACAGGCCGCCACGCCGCACAGCTCACCCTGCCAGGTATGCGCCAACACCGGCAGTTGCTGCGCATCGGCCCAGGCGAAGAGGGCGCGGTAGCCCTCGCCATCGATCGGGTAGTCCGCTCCGCTCGGATGGATCTTAAAGCCGAAGACGCCGGGCGTCGCCAACGGACGCGGCAACGACGCCTCCAGCAGCGCGGGGTAATGCGGGTTGATATACCAGTAGCCGAGGATGCGCTGCGGGTGGTCGGCCAAGAGGCGCAGCAATACCTGGTTCCCATACGCGGCGTCCGCCAGCGCGGCATGTGGCGTGGTGACGATGAGACGGATGCCGCAGCGATCCATCGAGCGGATAATGCCCTCCGGCTCGGGATGCGGAAAGTAGATGGCGTGGTAGGCGTCGGCGTGGGTGTGCATGTCGATCACCGGACAGGAGGCCAGGCGACCGTGCGCGCGGAAGGCCTGTACTAACGGCGTATTGCGGCTCATAGCGTCACCTCCCGCAGCAGGCGGTCGAGATTGCCACCGGCAATGGCGGCGGTATCGGCGTCCGGCAGACCGGCGCGCAACAGCGACAACTGGCAGCCGCCGGGCTGCCAGTCGGGGAATGCGCTGCCGAAGAGGAAACGCTCCGCCCCGTAACGCGCGCAGAGGGCCGCGAGGCCGCCTTCCAGCAGGTAGGTGCTGATGCAGAACGAGAGATCGGGGAAGCGGTCGAGGAGCGGGCGGAAATAGCGGTCCTCGCCCCAGACGTTGTCCGCATAACAGACCAGGCGCAGGCCGGGCGTCTCGCGGAGCAGTTCCCCGAGGCGCGCCCACCGCTCCGCCTCGCCCGCGAAGGCGCTGCCGCGGAGAAACAGCGGGATGCGATGCGCGCGCAGCGCCTCAAAGAGCGGCCCGAAGGTGGCGGTATCGAGCAGATAGCGGTGCTCGCGCGGGAAGGCCCACAGCGCGGCGACCCCGGCATGGCGCATGCCGTCGAGGAAGGCGTCCACCGTCCCCAGCTCTTCCGTCGCCGGCGGCAAAATCGCCCAGGTGGGGTAGAGGCGCGGATGGTCGCGCGTTTCCTCGCTGATGCGCGCGTTCCCCACCGCCGGGTGTTGCTGGTGCAGCGACGCATGGGTGACCAGCGCGCGTTGGATGCCAATTTCGGTATAGAGCGATTCCAACGCCGCCGCGTCATCCGCCTGGAGCGGGCCGGGAACCGTCCGCCGTCCAAATTCGACATGGCAATCGAAAAAATCCATCATATAGAGTGAATTCTTCGTGCTTGTCGCGATTCCTACCCGCCATCCTGCCGCCGCGCGAGAATCGCAATAATTGGTAACTGTTCGCAAGGATGGACTATTGGTAATGCCGGAGCCGTTTGCTATGCTGGCAACAGGATAAATGGAGGTACTTGCGATGATTCGTATCGGGCCACAAGAGATCGCGGCGCTCACCCGCGTGATTGAATCGGGTGACTTATTCCGCTACCACGCGTCGACCGTGACGGAGACCGAGCAGTTTGAAGCGGAATGGTCGGCGAAGATCGGCGTGCAGCATACCCTGGCGGTCACCAGCGGCACCGCCGCGCTGGTGTGCGCCTGCGCCGGCTTGGGCATCGGGCCGGGCGATGAGGTGATTGTTCCCGGCTATACCTTCATCGCCACCGCCATCGCGCCGTTGATTTGCGGCGCCATCCCCGTGCTGGCCGAGGTGAACGACTCGTTGCTGCTCGACCCCGACGATGTGGCACGGCGCATCTCCCCGCGCACGAAAGCGATTATCCCCGTGCATATGCAAGGCATGCCCTGCGATATGGACGGCATCATGGCCGTCGCGCGCCGGCATAAGCTGCTCGTGATCGAGGATGCCTGCCAGGCGGACGCCGGGTCATTCCGTGGGCAACGCCTGGGCGCCATCGGGCATGCCGGGGCGTTCAGCTTCAACTTTTACAAGCTCATGACCTGCGGCGAAGGCGGCGCGCTCACCACCAACGACTACGACCTCTTTGTGCGGGCACGCATGATGCATGACGGCGGCAGCGCCTTTTGGCCCACCAAAGATCAGCCGGATCTCCCGCTCTTTATCGGCAGCGAATTCCGCTTCCACAACCTGCTCGCCGCCATGCTGCGCGTGCAGATGACGCAAGTGGACGGCTGGATAGCCTCCGGACGCGCCAGCAAACAGCGCCTGGTGGCGGCCTTGCGCGCGGCCGGCGTGCGCGTCATGCCCAGTAACGACCTTGACGGCGACTGCGGCCTCGTGCTCGGCTGGCAATACGACACGGAAGCCGAGACGCTCCAGTGCCAACGCGCCCTCGCGCAACGCGAGCTCAACTGCTGGCGGCCCTACGATACCGGACGCCATGTCTACTGCAACTGGACGCCGATCCTCGAACATCGCGTCGGGCATTGCGACGCCGTCAACCCGTATCTCCACCCGGCCAACCAGGGCGCGCAAATGGCATACGACCCGGACATGCTCCCCGTCACCCTCGACCTGCTCAAACGCACCCTCTTTCTGAGCCTGACCCCCTTCCTCAGCGAGGCCGAGGAAGGGCAGATCATCGACAACATCACCGCCGCCGCCAACCAGCCCACCAGCGCGTAACGACTCCTCCCTGGGAACGCCAATCTCCGCATTGGCGCTCTTACGAAAAATGCCAATCCGGAGATTGGCGTTCCCAGGCGAGCAGTCGAAATGGACTCGAGCAGATTGAGCCAGGACTGAAGGCAATGACCAGGGATGAGGGGGCGGAAAAGCGAAATTGTGTTCCGTTTTTCAGAAGCGTGCGGGTAGCATCCCGCACATGTTCCGAAGAGAATTAAACAGCCGCCGGATAAAGTCGGTTGCCGGATCGCGTAGAGATTTTTGTGCAGGTTGCTGCGCGAGATACGCGACTT
>DASXVL010000610.1:0-2712 GCA_036504255.1 Armatimonadota bacterium
GCACTGGATGCCCGCCTGCGCGGGCATGACGGCAAAGGCCCTGTCATTCCCGCGAAAGCGGGAATCCATTGTATAAGGCAGACCGTCTCGTCCTATGGTGGGCATTGCGCACTGGATGCCCGCCTGCGCGGGCAGGACGACAAAGGCTCCGTCATTCCCGCGAAAGCGGGAATCCATAGAGAAACGCAGACCGCTGCGTCATGTGGTGGACGTGGCGCACTGGATGCCCGCCTGCGCGGGCATGACGGCAAAGGCCCTGTCATTCCCGCGAAAGCGGGAATCCATTGTGTAAGGCAGACCGTCTCGTCCTATGGTGGGCATTGCGCACTGGATGCCCGCCTGCGCTGGTATGACGAAAGTGGTCTTCGCCTTCCGGGCGAACACACGGGTTCGCCCCTACGTCATCACGCCCGTCGGCGAACACAAAGGTTCGCCCCTACGTCATCGCGCCCGTCGGCGAACACACAGGTTCGCCCCTACGTCATCGCGCCCGTCGGCGAACACACGGGTTCGCCCCTACGTCATCACGCCCGTCGGCGAACACACAGGTTCGCCCCTACGTCATCACGCCCGTCGGCGAACACACGGGTTCGCCCCTACGTCATCGCGTCCGTCGGGCGAACACACAGGTTCGCCCCTACTGGTAGCGGTTTTCGAAACGCAGCCCGTGGCCGCGCACAGTCACAATATATTCGTGCTCGGTATCGCTCTCGGCGATACGGTCACGCAGACGCCGCACCAGCGCATCGATGGCCTGTTCGCTGACGCCGTAAGCGCTCTCGCCTTCCCACACTTTCTCAACGATTTCCTGGCGGCTGACGAGCGCGCCATTCGCATCGATGAGCAGTTCCAATAATCGATACTGCTGCACGGAAAGCGGCGGGTCCAGGTTCTGCTCGGCGATAAAGACGCGCCGGCTTTCCTTATCAATACGGATGCCGCGCACGGCGGCATGGATGCCCTGGCTGATGGGGCGCGCATTCAACGGCGCCGTTGCATCGCTGCCGACAAACGCAATCTTGACGCACAGCGCAATCTGAATCTCATCGCCGTCCTGAAGCTTCTGCGGGTCGTGCACTTCCTTTCCATTCAGAAACGTGCCATTCTTACTGCCGAGGTCGACCAGAACGAATCCCGATTCTGTGCGCTCGATCATCGCGTGCTTGCGCGATACCTGCCGTTCCGGCAGGAGCAGGTGCGCCACGCCCACTTCGCGCCCGATGATGACGCTGTCGCTGTCCACCAGCCAGCGCTGCCCCGCCATCTGGCCGTTCTCAATGATGAGCATCGGAGAATCCTGGTTCATTGTGGTAATTCTACTTTAAGGAAGTGCCGGCGCGTCTGCCATGGGTTTGCGCGCCACCAGCACATCGCGTTGTTTGATGACCCGGTCGACTCGGTGTGCCAGCTGGTTATAGGGCGGTTCATCCAATATTATGAGCGGCACACTGGCCCGCACCTGAGTGACCATCTCAGCGCGGGTGAAACGCGTCGCATCCCATGACATCGCAAGCGCCCCGCCCGGCAGCAGCAGGCTTTCCCACACGGGAAGGGCTTCATCGAGCAACCCGGTCAATTCACCGCGATGCTGGATGCCATAGGGCAGGTCGGTGACTATCAGGTGCGGCTTCTTGACGCTGCTCAGCAGGTCCGCGGAGTGCGCCGTCTCGCCGATGGCGATAACGCACTGCTGAGGCGCGGCGTCAGCGCTTCCTTTGCCCAGCGCGAACCACCAGCGCCTTCCGATTTTTTTCAAGCGTTCTTCCTTCATCCGGCAGGGAATGCCCTGCTCGCGCATGTACTGTTCGATAAAGGTCGCCGTCGATTCAACATCACCGCTCACCTTCTCGACGCCCGCCACATTCGCACCGAGCAGGAGCGCGGCAAACATCGTGGTGCCGCCGCCGGCCAGCGGGTCAAAAAGGCGCAGGTTCTGCCACGGCTCGTTGGCGAATTCGCTGCTGTGCCGCGCGATGTTGCACAGGAACTGGGTGAACAGCTCGTTGGTCTTGCCTTTGTAGCGACGTGTCATGATGAGGTCGGGCGGGAATGCAGGCTGGTAGCCGGCCTCTATTGGTCTAAGCCACGGTCCGGACGCCTCGTCGAATTGTTCGCGAAATTCGAAGTATGCGCTCGTCATCGCCAGCATGCCCAGCTCACGGCATTGTGCTCCGTCAAGTGCGCCGTTGTAATCGAACCGCAAATACGCCTGGCCGCCGAGGACCACGCGTTCGATAGGCGCGATGTCTTTGCCCAAAGGGCTCAACTCCAGCTCATGCGCTGCGAGCGCATCCGCCAGTGCGGCGTACTGGGTGCTGCGTTGAGGTGCAATCTGTGCGACGAGGTTCATTTATTCAGTCCGTGACAGTGCTTGAACTTGCGGCCGCTGCCGCATGGGCATAATTCGTTGCGTCCGGCACGTGCGAATAGGCGCGCGAGTTCGGCATCCTGCTGCGCCATATGCCGCATGATGTTTGCCGGGGGGCGCTGGGCGCGCAGTTCATTCGCCATGTATTTCATGGCGGGGTCAATATGGTTAAAGAAAGCCCGAAACCCGGCGCAGAGATAGTTGAGCCCCGCTTCGCCAGAGGGCGTGCGCAGGATGCGGTCCTTGGGGCAACCGCCATTGCAGACAAAACGCACCTCGCAATCACGGCAGTATTGTGGCAGTGTGTCGCGCTTGGCTTGTCCGAAACGATGCTGCTGCTCCGA
>DASXVL010000611.1:0-8665 GCA_036504255.1 Armatimonadota bacterium
ATCGATCAAGGGGTAAATAGCGCAACTAGCCTTAGTATTATCCTAGTATGGACACGTGTCAAGGCAAATGATTACTCTGGTGCCTTATGCGACGGGTAGACAGGCAGGCGCCGGACTATCCGTCAATTCGAGGAGCAGCGACGAGGTGCTGGGGATGATGACGATCTGACTGCCCTGGATTTTTGATTCCAGGTAGATGACCATTTCCTCAATGAGTTGCTGGACGTCCGCCATACGACTATCGCCATCGAATTCGACAAAAATTTCCAGATAGATATGGCTGCCCGAACGACGCGAGCGGACGCCATGCAGCGCGCGAAACCGCCCGGCAAAGAGTGTCAGGGTGCGCTCGATGGTGAGACGGAGTGATTCTTCTAAGGCGCGGTCCAGTAAATCGTAGATGGACATGGAGACAATTTGGTAGGACGAAAAGAGCAAAAACGACGCCAGCAACAGCGAGGCGACCGGATCGATATAGACCGACCATTTGAACTGATGAAAGAGCAGGCTGAAGGCCAGCGCGCAGAGCACGCACAGGTTGATCATCGTTTTAGCGCGGAACAAGCGCCACTGCGATTCCATGATCGGGGAGGGTTGGCGTCGCGCCAGTCGATAGTTACGTCGCCAGCACCAGGCATTGGTCAGCCCGGCGACAATCGGGACGATGATGGCGTAGGTGGTATTCTCGACGTTGAGCAGTTGCGGCGCACGGAAGCGTTCAAAGGCACAGAAGATAATCACCAGGAAAGACAGGGTCATCGCTCCCGCGACCGCGAGGCTCGCGAGACTTTCCAATTTGCCATACCCGTAGTTATATTTGACCGTTTTGCCGTGGGCGATTTTGCGTACGGTGAGCCAGGAGAGGAAGCTGGCGAGGGTGTCGGTGCCGGTGCGGAAGACATCCGTCAACATCGCCACGGACCCGGTCAGGTACGTGGCGGCGATATCCGGGGCGATGGACAACAATCCGAGAATCCATCCCATGCGGATGGAGCGTTCTCGTTCTTGTGCGATATGCCGCGATTCACTCAATCCCAGGAGGGAGCCCCACCAAGCCTTGAGCCGTTGTTGCGATAAACGATCACGCAATGCCAGCACGTCAACGTTCTCCGATAGATGCGTTAATCAAAAACAGGCACCTGTTCTTCAGTAGGCGTTGTCGCCATCATGGCGGCGTTTAACGCCTCATCGCCGTTTTTTGCTGCGAGCAGATTACAGGCGATACCATAGGCAATGTAGCTCAAGGGCAGCAAGATCGTCCACGGACCAGGATACTTGAAGGCAATGACCATCATGGCCAGCGCGCCCAAGCGTACGGGCCAGGGCACATTGGCGGTAAAGCGCAGCGTGCTGATCATCAAGAATCCCGCGACCACCACGGAGATCAGCGCCATGATCACCATGACGTTGCTCTCAATATGCTTGGCGGATGACAGGACGAAGGCCAGTAACAGCGCCGTGCCGCCTTCAATGGGCATGCCGGTAAAGTAGGGTTTGCGGCCGGTGTAGGTGAGCACGTTATGGCGTGCCAGACGCCAGGCGCCGCAGCAGACATAGAAGCTGATGGCGGCAATACCGAGCCAAGAGACCGCGCCGGGTAAATGGGCATGCGCTAGGGCGCGTTCGTATAACAGTATGGCCGGCGCTACGCCGAAGGAGATGACGTCCGCTAACGAATCCAGCTCACGTCCAATATCGCTGGAGACGTGCAACTTGCGGGCGGCAAATCCGTCGAAAAAATCAAACAGGCCACCGATGAGGATCACGATCATGGCGCGAGAGTAGAAGTCCTCGCCGCGAATGGCAAAAATAATGGCCAGCACCCCGCAAAAGAGGTTCCCCATCGTGAGTAAATTCGGTAGCCAGCAGAGTCGGGATTTCTTCATAGGTAAGCTCCGATCGGCGTAATGCCTCCATGAACGGGCGTCTCGGGTGTGATAATCGGTTTCGCCATGGTGCGCGGGAAAATTAGATCCGTCCTGGAGCTAAACTTGATCAACCCGATGCGCTCGCCACAGGCGAGCGGTGTCTCAAGCTGCGGGCGGCAGACAATGCGCCGGGCGAGTAGTCCGGCAACTTGGACAACCATAATGGGCCCTCTGGGCGTTTCAATCCCCAGATGATGGCGTTCGTTTCCCGGTTCGATTTCCTTGTGCCAGGCCGCACGAAAATTTCCCGGCACGTGTTCGCGGTAACGCACGATCCCGGCGGCGGGACTGCGATTGATATGCACATTGAAGATCGACAGAAAGATGGCGATACGGTAGGCCGGACCTTTAATGAAGCGGGGTTCATCGATCTCTTCGATGAACATCACGCGGCCATCGGCCGGCGCGTAGAGGTAGCGATCATCGGTGGGCAGTGGCCGCTCCGGGTCGCGAAAAAAATACGTGACCAGGGCGGTCAACGCTAATGGGGCGACCGAAGCTAGCGGATTGATGAGCGCACTCACGCCGGTAAGGGCAATCCCGGAAGCGATAAAAGGTAATCCATCAGTCGCAATACCCGGGTAGATACGATGCGCGTTGGATTGGCTGTGATGTTGAGAAGAAGTCATGGAATCAACTTATGTTGTTTTTACCCCGCGCGCGGGGGTCGAAAACGCAATGCTGCTGGAAGATGGGCGTCGGCAAGTCACGACGTCCACTCTTGTCAGACAGCATGGGTGAATCCACTGTCCGTACAGGGGGAATCCCTGTGCCCATTCGCCATGAAGAAAAATTATCCGTACTCTCGTGGATGGAATCGAAATGCCCACAGGGTTGAGCGTCAGAGAGATGCCCGCCTGCAAGATTGTTGCCTACCGTCGCGGATAACATGAGCGCAGGGTAGGTGCCCGCGAGAGAAATATGTGCGTGATGGGATTATGAAAGCGCGTTGTTCTCAGCCACCGGCATACAGACGCGAGGTTCCGGCATAGGAAGAAAAGCCGGGAGACCTACGTGGACGGAGCACTGAGCACAACGTATACAGTCGTATACTATTGCGAGAATAACTTGAGCGAAGCATAGCACAGTTGCCCGGATATAGCAACGTATTCGGGGTTTGTGAGCGAACGCTCGCACGAGGGGCTCTGAAAAAATCTGCCGCAGCCAATGGATTCGCGCCTCCGCGACGGACGCCGGGGAGGCGCGAATCCATTGGCCGTCGGTTAGCGGTCCGGTTCGTTCAGTACCGCCTGGAACGCAGCCGTGGAAAGGTAGCGGTCGCCGCTGTCCGGGAGGACGACGACGATGACTTTCTCGGCATTTTCCGGACGTTGCGCCACCTGTGCCGCCGCCCACGCGGCGGCTCCGGAAGAAATGCCGACGAACAAGCCTTCTTCCCGCGCGAGGCGCAAGGCCATATCCGTGGCGCCCTCGGAGGGCACGGCAATAATCTCGTCGAGCAATGTCTCATCCAGGACTTCCGGGATGAATCCGGCGCCAATCCCTTGGATGGGGTGGGGACCACGACGTCCTTCTGACAGGGTTGGGGAGGCGGCAGGTTCAACCGCGATGATACGAATCGCAGGGTTTTGCTCTTTCAAGTAGCTCCCGACGCCGGTCACGGTGCCGCCGGTGCCGACGCCCGCGATGAAGATATCGACTTTGCCGTCAGTATCCTGCCAGATCTCCGGACCGGTTGTTTCGCGGTGGATGGCCGGGTTGGCGGGATTGGCAAATTGCTGGAGCAACAGGTAGCGCGCATCACTGGCGACCATCGCTTCGGCGCGTTGAATGGCCCCGGTCATGCCTTCCGCCGCCGGTGTCAATTCCAGTTCGGCGCCGAGAATTTTAAAGACCTGCCGGCGCTCCAGGCTCATCGACTCGGGCATCACCAATGTGATCTTATAGCCGCGCGTCGCCGCGACCCAGGCGAGGGCGATACCGGTATTGCCGCTCGTAGGTTCGACGAGAATGGTGTCCGGCGTAATTTTGCCATCGCGTTCGGCGGCCTCGATCATGGCGACGCCGATACGATCCTTCACGCTATTGGCCGGATTATACATCTCCAACTTGGCGAGCACTGTCGCGGTCGTCTCGCCGACGACACGGTTCAGGCGTACCAGCGGGGTGTGCCCGACCAATTGGGTGGCATCTTGTGCGTATTTCATAATGCGTCCTTTCCGAGGTAGCGAGCGCTAAGGGCCCGGCAAAGAATAAGTGCCCGTTTTGACTTGTTCGCTTCGCCGTGCTCTTTGTTGAGCCCTAAATACTGTACATCAGGACAGATGATGATTCTTTCGTGCGTTGTCGCTCGACCAAATTGGCCAGGGTGATATTTTTAAAGACCTGCACCAGCGCGTTGCTGGCCTCTTCCCAGACATCGACCAGCGCACAGGTTTCCCGCGGCACATTACAAACGCCTTCCGTGGCGCACTCAACCAGGTCCAGCGGGCCTTCCAGCGCCTCGATGATCTCTGCCAACGTGATATCCATCGGTGGGCGGGTCAAGACATAACCGCCATGTGCGCCGCGGGTGGCGGTGACCAGGCCGGATTTGCGCAAGAGGACCATTAATTGTTCGAGATAGGTGGCGGGCAATGACTGTTGCTCGGCGATATCTTTGACCATAAGTGGCCCGCTGCCGTAGCGAAATGCCAGTGCCAACATGGCGCGTGTTCCGTACGTGGCGCGTGTGGAGAGTTTCACGGTATAGGCTCCTCATCGACCCGTTGTGTTTTCGTTATTACGGACGAAATGTTTAAACAGAGTCAGTTGATAAGAAATAATGCGTCCAGTATAGGTCGGCATCGTAACCTTGTCAATGTACGGAAATGCCCAAACGGCGCGAAAAAACGCACGGGGCACCGCCCAGCGGTGCCCCGGAGAGTAGAGGTATGGAGGGTATGTCAAAACAAGCCGTAGATTTCTCCGTCGGGTTTGATGCCGATCTTCGTCGCCGCCGGCACTTTGGGCAGGCCGGGCATGGTCATAATATTACCTGCGTAAATGACGACAAAGCCGGCGCCAGCGCAGACCTTCGCATCACGCACGGCGATGGAGAAGCCGCGCGGACGGCCAACGGCTTTCGCGTCGTCGGAGAGGGAACTTTGCGTCTTGGCAATGCAGATGGGCAACTGGCCAAAGCCCAGCGCCTCGATATCGCGCAGTTGCTTCTCCGCCGCCGGGCTGTAAGTGGCGCCGTCTGCCCCGTAGAACTGCTGGGCAACCACGGTCACTTTCTCTTTCAGCGAGAGGGTCAGCGGATAGGAGGGATGGAAGGTCGATGGCCCTTCGCAGGCCTGCAGCACAAGTTGCGCCAGTTCCACGCCACCCTTGCCGCCCTGCGCCCAGACATCCGAGAGGGCGAACGGCACGCCGATTTGTTCACAACACGCGGCCAACACTGCGATCTCTTCCGCGGTATCGGTGGGGAATTTATTGATGGCGACAATAGGAGAGAGGCCGACATTGCGCACGTTTTCGCAATGCTGCTCCAGGTTGGCGATGCCGCGTGTTACGGCAGCGGGGTCATTCGCCTTCAGGTCGGCCAGCGCGACGCCGCCATGCATCTTCAGCGCGCGAATGGTGGCGACCACCACGGCGGTGACCGGGTGCAGGTCCGCGACGCGGCATTTGATATCGAAGAACTTTTCCGCGCCCAGGTCGCTGCCGAAACCGGCTTCCGTCACCACATAGTCGGCCAGCTTGAGCGCCATACGCGTGGCGATGACGGAGTTGCAGCCGTGCGCGATATTGCCGAAGGGCCCGCCGTGTACGAAGGCCGGGGTGCCTTCCAGGGTCTGCACCAGGTTGGGCACGATGGCGTCTTTGAGGATGACGCTCATCGCTCCGCTTGCCTGCAGATCCTGCGCGGTGACCGGCTGCCCATCCATGTTATAGGCGACGACGACGCGCGCCAGGCGCGCTTCCAGATCGGCGCGGTCGGTTGCCAGGCAGAGCAAC
This sequence comes from Armatimonadota bacterium, assembly GCA_036504255.1. Lineage (GTDB taxonomy): Bacteria > Armatimonadota > Hebobacteria > CAIYQO01 > CAIYQO01 > DASXVL01. The sequence goes on from DASXVL010000611.1 coordinate 5,892, forward strand.
GCCATGATCTCCGACGCGGTGGTGATCTCGAAACCGGACTCGCGCGGCACGCCGTTCGCTTTGCCGCCCAGCCCGATGACGATATCGCGCAGCGCGCGTTCGTTCATATCGAGCACACGCTTCCAGGTGATGCTGTACTGGTCGATGCGCAGCGCGTTGCCCTGGTGCAGATGGTTATCAAGCAGCGCGGCGAGCAGGTTGTGCGCGGTGGTGATGGCGTGGAAGTCGCCGGTGAAATGCAGGTTGATATCCGCCATGGGGATCACCTGCGCGTAGCCGCCGCCCGCCGCCCCGCCTTTGATGCCGAAGCAGGGGCCGAGTGACGGTTCACGCAGGGCGATGCAGGTCGATTTGCCCAACGAGCGCAACGCATCACCCAGCCCGACGGTGGTGGTAGTCTTGCCTTCCCCCGCCGGGGTGGGCGTGATGGCGGTCACCAGGATGAGCTTACCGTCGGGAGCCGCCGCACGTTGCCGCAGGAGGTCGAGGGAGACTTTTGCTTTGTCGCGTCCATAATAGAGCAGGTCGTCTTCCGGCACATCAAGCTCGGCGGCGACGTCGCGGATATGCTTGGGCGTCGCCTGCTGGGCAATTTCGACATCACTTAGCATGAGTGTTTCCTTCTTCACGATCCGGCGTTTTGGTTGTCGGTTTTTTCTCGTCCCCGTTGCCAAACGACCAGGCTTCAATCTTGCCGGCCATCATGTTGATCCAGGCGCTGGTTTCGTGGAAGCGCCGGTCGACGGGGATATGGTATTTTTTGAGTTTTTTCTGCCAGCCAAGCATCTTGGAACGCTTATGAATGAGCCACCAGATACAGTAGCGCTCGGGATAGACTTCGCAGTGCCCGTCCGCGCGCGTGCCGCCGCACGGGCCGTTGCGAATCTGCTTCGGGCAGCGCATGCAGCAGGTGAAGGCATTCTGACTCAGCACGCATTGGCCGCATGACTGGCAGTTAAATACCGGTTTCTTGACCGCGTTCTCCGCGAGCAGGATGCACTTGTAGAGGACGGGATGGCGCTCACAGAAGGCGGCGACGCGTTCGGTAAATTTACTCATGAGACACCCCCAAGCGTTTCAGTCGTCACTGGGATGATTGGGCGGGGGAGCAAACCGGCTTCTTCCACAATGCGCGGCGTGATCGATTCCCACATCACCGGCATGAGGTGGATACCACTAACGCCAGGCATCTCGCGCAGGCGTTTGATCGTTTCGACGCAGATGGCGACGCCTTCCTCTTTCGGGTCGGCGGCCGCGGACATGCGCGCGATGTATTCATCGGCGATGCGCATGCCCGGCACGTTGTCGCGCATGTACAGCAGCGCTTTCACCGAGCGGACGGGCATGACGCCGGCGAGAATGAACACCTGCTGGTGGTAACCCTCCGCGCGTACCGCGTTCATCCAGAGTTCGAAGCGCGGCACATCAAAGACGGGCTGGGTTTGGATGAACTGCACGCCGGCCGCGATCTTTTTGCCCAAGCGCAGCACGCGCATCTCAAACGGTTCGCCGAAGGGGTTGGCCGCCCCGCCGATGAACATGCTTGGCGACGGCTTGATGGGATCACCGGAGAGGAATTTTCCGGCGTTCATGTCGGCGACGGTATGAATCAACTGGATGGAGTCGAGATCGAAAACCCCTTTGGCGTCCGGGTGGTTGCCGAAGGATTGGTAATCGCCGGTGAGGCAGAGCAGGTTTTGTACCCCGGCAGCGGATGCGCCGAGGATATCCGCCTGTTGGGCCAGACGGTTGCGATCACGACAGGTCATCTGCATGATCGGTTCCACCCCGCCCTCCAGCGCGAACACGCTGCTCATCACAGAGCTCATGCGCACCACGGCGGTCTGGTTATCCGTCAGGTTGACGGCGTCCACCACGCCACGGAAGTTGTCGCACTTCTTGAGAATGGCAGCCTTATCCGCACCCTGCGGTGGACTCATCTCGCCGCAGACCGCGAAATGCCCCGCGCGCAGCACGCGTTCGAGATTACTGGCGGTAGTCATTAGATTCCCTCGAAAGCCCCTTCACGTGACAGGGTGATGTAGCGCATACAGTATTCATCACGCCCGAGCAGCGACTCGGCGGCGGCGATCAATGCCATCAGGTAGCGGTCGTTCGGGTCCACGATGCCCGCATCCAACCCCTTGCCCATCGCGAGGATGGTCATCGCCTGATTGAGCAATTTGCGCGCCGGCATGCCGTGGGAGATATTACTCAGCCCGGCGATGGTGTGCACGCCGGGATATTCCGTCATGATCTTCTCAATGATGTCGAGCATGGAGGTGGCCACGTCATCCCCGGTGCCGATGGGGAAGGTGAGCGGATCGACATAAATATCTTCCACCGGCACGCCCGCGCCGGTGAGATTGTCGACCAGCGTGCGCGCCACTGCCAATCGCTTCGCCGGGTCTGCTTGGATGCCGCTATCATCGAGCGCGAGCGCGATGACCTTGGCGCGGTGCTCCAGCACAAAGGGCAGTACCTGCGTGTAGCGCTCCGACTCGGCGGTGATGGAGTTAATCATCGGTTGGCCGTTATTGCGGTCATACACGCCCAGCGCTTGCGCCAACGCCGACGGATTCGGCGAATCGAAGGAAATGGGCGCCTCGACTGCGGCCTGTACCACCTGGGTCAGCCAGGCCAACGCCTCCGGCTCACCCGAGGTCAGCGTGCCGGCGTTGACATCGATGTACGTCGCCCCGGCCGCAAATTGTTTTTGCGCCAATGCGCTGATGAACTCGGCGTCCCGGTTCACCACCGCCGCTTCGATGACG
>DASXVL010000612.1:0-7599 GCA_036504255.1 Armatimonadota bacterium
GCGCAAGCTGCGGTGAGCACCCCCACCTGCGGGCCGTGCCTCGGTGGCCATATGGGCATCCTGGCGGAGGGCGAACGCGCCGTCGCCACCAGCAACCGCAACTTCGTCGGCCGCATGGGGCACACCAAGAGCGAAGTCTACCTGTCCAGCCCGGCCATCGCCGCCGCGTCCGCCATCCTGGGCCGTTTGGGCAGCCCGGAGGAACTGGGCATGACCATGACGGCACTGGACGATTTCTGCAACGCCTGCGCGTAACGCGCCGCGTCACGCATCAAAAACCCCCGCGATGAGCAATCGTCGCGAGGGTTTTTGTTGTTATGCAGGAGCAACGCCTGCGCGCGCGAATTTTCGCTCTCTGCCAGGGAAATGGCCCTATCCCCCATACGGTTCGCATAAGATATTTCAGTTATTTTCTGGTGTTTCCGCCTGGGAACACCGGACTATGTGTTCCAGATAGTGCCGATGACTTGGGGCTGGCTGATATTACCCCTCACCTTCTCAGCGTACGAGGGGCAAGCTGGCGGAGGCGTCAAGGTCGAAATCGGCGAAGTCTTGGCGGAGGAAGTGGAAATACCCGGCGGTGGCGATCATGGCGCCGTTGTCGGTGCAGAGTAAACGTGGCGGCAGGGAGAGCGGAATGCCTTCACGCCGGGCGCGCAGCTCGGCGAGTCCGCGCAAGCGGCTATTGGCGGCGACACCCCCGGCGAGCACCACTTGTGCGGGGTCCAACTCGCGCGCGGCGGCGAACAGTTTCTCCACCAGTACGGACATGATGGCTTCCTGGAAGCTGGCGGCGATATCGGCTACCGAGGCGCGTGCTTCCTCCGGTGTTTTGCGCAAATATTGGCCCAGCGAGGTTTTGATGCCGCTGAAGCTGAAGTCGTGGCTGCCGTGGAGCAAGGCGCGCGGGAAGGCGATGGCCTTGGGGTTCCCTTCGCGGCCCAACTGATCGATAATCGGCCCGCCGGGATAGCCGAGCCCGAGCAGGCGCGCGGCCTTATCGAGCGCCTCGCCGGGGGCATCGTCGCGCGTGCGGCCGAGAATGCGGTAGTCGCCATGCCCCTGCATCCACACCATGTGCGCGTGGCCGCCGGAGACGATGAGCACGAGGGCGGGCAGCTCCGGCTCGGGGCGCGGGTCATCGGGCAGGCGAATCCAGTTCGCGTAGAGGTGCCCTTCCAGGTGGTTCACCCCGATGAGCGGCAACTGGTGCACGTAGGCAAATGTTTTGGCTCCCATCAGGCCCACGACCAGCGAACCGATCAAGCCCGGACCATGCGTGACGGCGACGGCGTCGAGCTCGGAGGGCGTCACCCCGGCCTGCGTCAACGCCGCGTCAAGCACCGGCTCCAGATATTCCAACTGCTTGCGCGAGGCGATCTCCGGGACGATGCCCCCGTACTCCTGGTGGAATTTCTCCGAGGAGCTGACGGCATTGGAGAGCATCTCACGCCCGTCGGCAATCACCGCGGCGGCCGTCTCATCACAACTACTTTCGATGCCAAGAATCAGAGTGCGCTTCATCGGGAATCTGCTACCTTCTACACTAATGCAAGATGGGCCCCCACCCGACCTCCCCGCTGCGGCAGGGGAGGAGTTCGCATCCTCGGCCCTTCCCCCGTAGCGACGGGGGAAGGGCCGAGGATGGGGACCCTTGGTGAGCCAAAATTTAACCACTTCAGGGCCGTGCCCAAGACCGCTGCCGTTTACGCGACGTCGATGCCCAGATCGCGCACGGTAAAGAGGGGGGCGAAGGCGTAGCCTTTGCTCGCCAGCAGTTCGCCCGCGCCATCGAGCCGGTCGACCAGGGCCATGACGGTCACCACGGTGCAGCCCAGCGCTTCGACGGCGGCGATGGCTTGCAACGCCGAGTCGCCCGTGGTGACGGTATCCTCGACGATGGCGACGCGCGCGCCGGCGGGCAACGGGCCTTCCACCTGCTTTTGCTTGCCGTGCCCCTTCGCCTCTTTGCGCACCAGGAAGGCGGGGATGGGATGGCCTTCCCGGTAGCTCACCACGGCGACGGCGGTGGCGACCGGATCGGCGCCCATGGTCAAGCCGCCGACGGCCTGCACATCGAGATCCTTCAGGTGCTCATACATGAGCTTGCCGGTGAGGTAGGCGCCCTCGGGCGAGAGCGTGACCAGGCGGCCGTCCAGATAATAGCTGCTTTCCTTCCCGGAGGCGAGGATAAAATGCCCACGGGACAGGGCGACGGTTTTGACCAGTTCCAAGAGACGTGCACGATCTTCTGCCATGGTATGTTCCTTTAATGGTGGTGTAAATTCTTCGATACGCGAGCCGCGCCACAGCGCGAGCACACTGACGCCGGCCCAGACGACTTCCATCAAGATAAAGCCCGGCTGCCGCAACACGATGGCGACAATGGCGAGCAGGATGGAGCCGAACAGGTTCAGCCAGAGATAGGCGCGGGATTCGCGCGACCAACGGCCGCTGGCGTTCGCCCAGAACGCCAGCAGAATCAGCAGCGCCCCAGCGAGTTGAATGACGGTCGATGTGGTTGCGGACATGCCTATAGTATAGCGGACCGCCTCATGCTTGGATAGCACAACAGGCGACACCGTGGACTAAGAGGCTGCGTAAAACTCCTCGGTCCTAGAGTTAGCGTCAGATTTTTTCGTCGCGACGTTATCACAGCGCGATAAGGTGAGAAATCCTGACAAAGAGCCACGGAAAAAGATGGCGCTCAATCGAGGGGCGAAAATCTTCAAACAGCCGCTAAGGGCTGAGACCTAATCGCGGTGCAACGGACAGGTTTCCGTGGGCGCATCGCCCGGGGCAAAGCGTTTCCGCATGATTTGCGGGCATTTGCTGGTCGCCAACTTCCCGGTTTCCGCGCAGACACTCACCTGGATACTGGAGTCCTCATGCTTCAGCATATGGCGCAAATGCGCGCCGACACCGGTCCCTGTTGTTGCCGCCTCATTGCGGTGCACGTTACAGGAACGGTTGGGCGGATAGGGTGCGCGCCCACGCACGTAGGTGACGGCTACAGTGTCCGGGCACGCCGGGGTCGCCCGCAGATGCGTCTGCTGACACAGGGTCACGACATAGCGGTCGCGCGCCGTGACGGGCGCCGGAACGGTCGCCTGGACGTCAAAAGGGTCGGCGCTCCTGGCGCGCGTGTTGCCGTGTTTGATGATATAGGGCGTTGGCTGCATGTCCACATTGGTGGGCTCGGGCAAATCATTGAGCTTTACTAATTCAGCGAGGTTTTTCTTGTGCTCGACCGCCATAATCGGGTGCGCGACCAGCATAAACTGTCTCCAGATGGGCGCCGGCACCGTACCGCCGAAGGTATGATTCATCGGTTGGTTCTGCCGGTTACCGACCCAGACGGCCGCGACCAGATCATCGGTGTAGCCGATAAACCAGGCATCGTGAAACGAGTTGGTGGTGCCGGTCTTCCCCGAGGCGGGGAAGGGACAGCGGGCAGCGCGCCCGGTGCCGCGTTCGACCACGCCGCGCATCATCGTCTTCATGGTGTTGGCGATACTGGTGGGGAGAATACGCTGCGGTTGCGGCGTGTACTCGTACAACACCTCCCCGTCATGCGTGGTCACCCGCTCGATGGCGACGGGCGGGTTGTGCACGCCGCCGTTGGCCAGTGTCCCGTACCCGGAACAGATTTCCAACGGTACCACCACGGAGGCCCCCAAGGCGGTGGAGAGATAGGGCTCTAACGAATATTTGATGCCCATGCTGTAGGCAACTTTGATGATGGTGTTGATGCCGACATCATTGGCGACCCCGGCGGCGACCGCGTTGCGCGACTGCCAGAGCGCCTGCTGCAGTTGCATGGCGCCACGATAGCGGTTATCGGAATTTTTTGGCGACCAGAAGGCCCCGGAGCCGGATGGATAGTGGCCGGGACGGTCATAGACACGGGTCTGCGGGGTATAGCCATGCAGCAGGGCGGTGGTATAGACGAAGGGTTTAAAGGCGGAACCAGGTTGCCGGTGTCCCTGGGTAATGATGTTATATTGGTCTTTGCGGAAATTCGTCCCGCCCACCATGGCCTTGATGAAGCCGGTCTTCGGATCGATCGCCACCAGCGCGCCGTCGTCAATATTGCGGAAGTGATTGGCCTGCACCTGCTCCGTGACAACTTCTTCCGCTTTCTTCTGCATGCGCGGGTCGATGGTCGTATAGACATCCACGCCGTAGTCGTAGGTCAAGTCGTGCGTGTCTTGCCCGAAAATTTTCGGCAATTCCGTGGCGAGAATCTGCCGCACAAAATACGGGGCATGAAAGTCGGCCATCACCTGGATCTTATGCTCGGGGGCCAAGCGCAGCGGCGCATCTACCGCTTCCTGGTACTGCGCTTTGCTAATACAGCTATTCTCCAACATGCTGGAGAGCACGGTATCACGCCGACGGCGCGCGGCATCCGGAAAGCGGAAGGGGTTGTAGTCACGCGGGTTTTTCGGCAGTCCGGCGAGCAACGCGCACTCCGACAGCGTCAGCTTGCTGGCGTCTTTGGCGAAATAGTTCTTCGCCGCCATCTGCACGCCCCAGGACTGCACGCTGTAGCGATTGGCGCCATAGTAGACCTGATTGAGATAGGTCTCCAGGATTTCTTGCTTGGAATAGCGGCGTTCGAGTTGCAGCGCGAGTACGACCTCCTGCAATTTACGGGTGAGCTTCTTCTCACGCGTGAGGTAGATATTGCGCGCGAGCTGCTGGGTGATGGTACTGGCGCCTTCCTTGCTGTTGCCGGCAATGAAGTTGCGCACCATGGCGCGCGCGATGCCGTGCAGATCGATGCCGGGATGCTCGTTGAAGCGGATGTCTTCGATGGCCAGCGTCGCAAGCGGCATATAGCTCATACGGTTAATCGCGATGATTTCCCGGTTCTCGCTATACACTTTGGCGAGGAGGCTGCCGTCGCAGGCGAGGATGCGCGTGGGCGCCGCAGGACGGATATCGGAGAGTTCCTCATTGGAGGGCAAGACTTGGGACACGGAGGAGAAGAGGCCGCCGACAAATCCGAAGCCGAACCCCACCGCCAGCAGCACACACAGGGTGACTCCCCGGAAAAACCGGTACCATCGCTTGCGGCGACGCATCTCTCGCGCTTGGCGCATCTCGTCTCTCATGGTGAATCCATCCCGCCGGGCGTCTCCCGTGCGATCGCCCATTCGACCATAATCCTACCCGATTTCCGAAATTTTTGCACGCCTCACGTCACAAGGGGGGCGGTGAGCACCATGGCAGGTGCAGCAAGCAGCCACAGTAAGATAGATCACCAGCCCAGGGCTACAGTATTCGCGCCCTTCGGGCTTGCAGCCCGCTGCACAGGGCTCGCCCTTGGGCAGTAGTACTATTTTAGCCCGAAGGGCTCGTATTCTATAGCCCTGGGCAACGCCCCATATGCACTAAACTAAGGCATATCGACAGCCTTGATCGTTGTTTTCAAATGCGTTGCTCCCGGTGTGAATGAGCGTGATCAATGGATATGTTCACGCCTTCATCCCTGGAGAGCGAACAGCGGCTACGTATTTTAGTGCGTATGGGGCAACGCCCAGGGTGGCAGGGTCGTAGGGAAATCAGCCCTGTCAGGGCGGCATGCAAATCATTGACCACAAATTCCGAGCCAGCGCATGTAGGGATTAGCATGTCGCCCTTACAGGGCTAGCGCATGGGCATTCCGGCTACCCTGGGCGTTGCCCAGGGCTATAGAATTCGAGCCCTTCGGGCTTGCAGGATTCCCAGCGTATTGTGGTCCTGGCAGGACGACTGAAATATCTTATGTGAACCGTGCTATTTATGACCCCACCCCTGCCTAATGTCCATCCCATCAAGCCCCTCTCCTCGGGGAGAGGGGTTGGGGTGAGGGTCGGTTAGAAGCCATACAACGGGCAGGCGGTGCCCGATTGGTACGGCACCTGGTTCAAGTCAACCGGCGCGGAGACGGACAGGGCAGGCGCATGGAGGCTATCGAGAATATCTTCCAGATCGATATCGGCGCGACAGGTATACTGGTCGGCGGCGCCATAATAAATACGCACGATGGAGGAACCTGCGACCTCGGTCACCACGGCGCCACAGGTGAAGACCACGTTGCCATAGAATCCCGTGCGTTCATACTCCGTTTCGGGAATAAGGAAGGGCACGTTGGAGCGCGCCAGAATGCGGCAGGGATCGTCCAGGTCCATGAGTACCGCGCCGAGGCAATAGCCCTGCTCGACATTCACCCCGTGATAAATTTCCAACCAGCCATGCTCGGTTTTGATGGGTACGGCGCCCGCCCCGATGCGGATGCTGTCCCACATGCCCGGACGCTTGCCCATGAAGGGGAGATGCTCGCCCCAGTGAATCATATCGGGAGAAAACCCGATCCACATCTGCTGGTTACCCAGCCCGGCGGTGGCGGGACGATGAATCATCACGTAGCGGCCATTAATCTTCTCGGGGAAGATGACGACGTTCTTGTTTTCCGGCGGCAGAATGATGCCGTGCTTGGTATAGCTCTGAAAATCCGTGGTCGAGGCCAGCGCGACGCCAACCCCAAAGCGGGAGACCGCCGTGTAGTTGATATAGATCGTGCCTTCCAAGTAGGTCATGCGCGGGTCTTCGATGCCATACTCTTCATAGCGCTCGGTGGGAAACAGCGCGGGCTGTTTTTCGATATCAAAATGATAGCCGTCGCGGCTTCGCGCCAGGCGCAAGTGGGAGAGCGAGCTGAGATAGATCTCCCCATTGAAAAAGATGCCGCGCGGGTCAGTAATATCGAGCCCCGGCGTCCCCTTTTTAAAACGACGCACGCTGATTTTCGGTTCGCCGTTCTCCTGGGAGACAATGGGCACGGCCACTTCGTCGTCGGGCACGTCGCGCGGAATTTCGGCGACACGCAACAATAGCAACGTCTCCCCATCCTTCGTCAAGGCTGCGGCATTGAAGGCACTGACGACTTGCATCTCGGGTGAAGACGGCGTGACGTGCAGTGGCGAGATCAACGGGTTCATAAGCGCTCGTTCAATGCGCATAATCAATCATCCTCGATATCTTTGAAGCAGATATGCATATTATAGCTGTCCGGCGACAAGTGCGATGTCAGGGGGATCACCGATACCTGCATGCCAGTGCACTATTCTACCCCATTTTTACACAGGAACACCTCATCGTCTCGATATCATGCCGATATGCATCGTGTCATATCGTGCAGCCTGTATCGTGATACGAGCAAGCATGTAGCGTTGAGGGGGCGATGGCACGCGGGATTCCCAGACGCGACAACAGTGTGCAAAGACGGCCCCTATCCAAAGACCAGAGAAGCCAGGACCTGTGGCCGCGCACCCGATGAGTCCTTGTAATTGTGTTTAGCGTCTGGCAATCCCGCGCGCCATCGTCCCCATACGCTAAATGCTAGACGCTACACGCTCGGCTGCCGCGAAAAACTGACAATTTCTCCTTGCGCGTCGAAAGATGCCCCGCCAGCACGCGCTACCAGCTTCCCAACCGACTTAATTCGCGGTAAGATATATTATTGCCCTTTGCACTGAGGCCTTTCAGACATTCCTCCCTGGTACACCATGACCGCACGGGATACTGACAGCCGAGCATCCGAACCATGGA
>DASXVL010000613.1:0-9011 GCA_036504255.1 Armatimonadota bacterium
ACGGGCAAAAATCGCCTTTTTACAGATAGGCAAAAGGTATGCCAACTCCTGAGTTGTCGCTCTACGGCTCAGCTAGGGCTTCAACTTTTTTTGCAAACAGGTGCACCCTGGTTTTTACGAGGGAATCAGTCCCCCAGCCCAACCTAAAGTCCTTAGCACTGTCTGGAACAGGACCAGTTTACCCTGGCGTACTTACCTTACCGCTGCGCGCCACGGCGTCCGTGTTTATTGAATATCGACCGACTGCAGGGTATCACCTTCCACGATGTGGCTGACGACATCCATGCCGCTGATGGTCTCACCGAAGACGACGTAGCCTTCATCGAGGAACGGCGTCGCTTCCAGCGTGATATAGAACTGACTCCCGGCGGAATTGACATCCTGCGAGCGGGCCATGCCGAGGGCGCCTTTGATATGTTTCAGTGGGCTCTTCTCGAAATTGATTTTATAGCCTGGGCCGCCCATGCCGGTGCCGGTCGGGTCACCCGTCTGGATGACGAAATTCGGCACCACACGGTGAAACTTTACGTTGCTGTAAAACCCGGCCTGCGCCAACTTGACGAAATTCGTCACGTGCAGCGGCACCTCGGCGCCGGCGAGGCGCAGGGTGATGTCGCCTTTATTGGTATGCAGCACGGCGGTGTAGTCACCATGCGCGCGGACGGCGGCGACCTCTTCCGGGGTCGGCGCGGATACGTTGGGGGTATTCGCCATAATGGTCGTGTCCCTTTCAAGTAGCTGTTGTTCCACAGGATACCATAGTGTATCCGATTCCGGCCAGATAGCTGCCGCCGGAAATCACGCGTAATGCGAGGAAATTCTGCTAATATACCAGCCCGCCGCGCCCTTGCCGCCACGCCAGCGGCTTCATGAAGTAGCGACTGGAGACGACGGTGATATGCGGGCGGTTGAGCAACGTGGCGCGCAGGCGGCGGGCGGTAAAGTTGTGCAAAAATTGCGTGAGCAAGCTGCCAGTCTCAAACTCGGGCAGGATAATGATGACGCGGTCGCCACTGCGTTCCACATCCGCCTGATCGAGATATTCCATCACCGGCTCGATGAGCCAACGATAGGGCGAGGGCACAATATCCAGGCGAATCCGCCGTCCCAAATATGGTTCCACAAAGGTGGCCCACTTCGTGCGCAGCCGCACGGTCTTCTCCGGGTCCATCTCGATATGCACGGCGCGCAAAATGGAGTTCGGCTTCCCGTCCGCGATGGCGCGCCCGCACTCCAGTCCTTCCAGAATCCCGCGGTGGATATCGGACGACACCAGTACCAGCACGGTTAACGGCTCGACGGTGTCCGCCAGCGGGTTATAGTCATCGCTATGCACCGTCATCGTCTTGTCGAACCAGTCATAGTGCCGATGCATGAGGTAGCAGACGCCGATGATGATGGGGATGAGCGCCAGCACATACTTGGCGCCTTCCTGAAATTTCGTCAGCGCCACCACCACGGTCACCACGCCGGTCACGAACGCCCCGATCACGTTGATGAGCGCAGCTTGCCGCCAGCCTTTCTCGCGCATGTCACGGATCTTTTTCGCCATGCCGAGCTGCGAGAGGGTGAAGCAGAGGAACACCCCGATGGAGTACATGCCGATCAAGGCGGTCACGTTGGCTTTGAAGTGCCAGATAATCAGCGCCGAGACAATCGCCAGCGCGAGAATGCCCCGGTTATACACCAGCCGGTCACCTTGCGTGACAAAGGCCTTGGGCGCGAAGTTATCTTTCGCCACAATGGCGAGCAGGCGGGGGAACCCGGCATAACTGGTATTGGCGGCCACCATCAAAATCGCCAGCGTGGCAAATTGCGTGACGTAATAGAAGAAGTTGTAGCCAAAGGTTGCCCGCGCCACCTGGGAGAGCACCGTTTCGCCGGTCGCTGTTGGGAGCGCATGATAGACATGGGCGGCAAACGCCGTGCCCAGGAAGAGGAAGATCAACACCACGACCAGGATAGAGAGCGTCTTGGCCGCATTTTTCGCCTCCGGGGGTTGGAAGGCGGACACGCCATTACTCACCGCCTCCACACCGGTCATGGCGGAACAGCCATTGGCGAAGGCGCGCAGGAGAATAAACAGCCCTAACGCCTCCCCGGCCTGCGCGGGGCGAATGATGCCCGTGGGCAGTTGCAGATGCGCTGGCAGATTGGGCACCAACTGCGGGTCGGCCAAGGGCTGTAGCGCATGATGCCCCAGCGTCGCCAGCACAAATTTCACGCCTGTGCTGATGACCATGATGCCGACCACCGCGGCGAAGGTATACATGGGCATGGCGAAGAGGAAGCCCGATTCGCGCGTGCCGCGCAGGTTAACCAGCGTCATGAAGGCCACGAGCACAATGGCGAGCCAGACATGCTCGGGCGCGAGCACGGGAAGCGCCGAGGTCAGCGCGTCGATGCCGGAACTGACGCTCACCGCCACCGTCATGATATAGTCGATGAGCAACGCCGCCGCCGCCAGCAGCCCCAGAAATTGCCCCAGGTTGCTTTTCGTAACGGTGTAGGAACCGCCACTCGTCGGGTATAAACGCACGGCCCGGCGGTAACTGGTCGCCACAATGAGCATGAGCCCGGCGATCACCAGGCTGATCCAGAGCTGGTCGTGCAGCGCGGCATAGGAGACGGTCGCCAACACCGCGAGAATTTCCTGCGGGCCATAGGCCACGGACGAGATGGCGTCAGAGGCAAAGACCGGGAGCGCGATGTAGATGGGCAAGCGATGTTCCAGATGCACCGAGGTGGCCAGCGGATTGCCGAAGATCGCGCGTTTCAGCCGCGCACGCAGCGCGTTCCACAGAAAACTCCCACCGCCCCCACCTACTGTTTTGGCCATCAACGCGCTCCACAATCCTTGTCAGTCAGAAATGGCACACGGCGCGATCCCCGGCCCTCACCCAAGTCTGGGCGAGGGGCGTAACAGGTCAGACGGTAACGCGGATCAGCGACGAGCTAGCTTAGACTCAGGCAGTGGGCTTTGTCAATTCCGGCAGCAACCATTTGTGCACGCGCGCACGGTCTCTCTACCAATCCACGCTGGCAATCGCCTGCGCGGCATCTTCATACTTCATCACGGTTGACTTGGATTGATAGGGCGCGTAGCTCGTGCCGGTCCAGCCGTAATAGGTAAAGGTGTACCATTGCGGCATATAGGGCGCGGGATAGTTCTCGTCGATACGCCGCCCCACCGTGACGATCTCCAGCCCTGGGCGCAGTCGTGAGGTATCGTCGAACACCCAGGCCCCGAGCGTCGCATCGTCAAACGGAATGGCCGCGAGCAAGGCGAGGCGCCCTTTGCCCGACCAGCGCAACAGGAAGAGCGCCTCATCGTAGGCACGTCCGCCCGGCGTCTGCAACACCGCCATGATCTCCAGCGCGCCGTCCGCATTGACGTCCTGCAGGCGAAAGCTGGTCGCCGGCGCCCGTTCGTCCAGGCAGCCATCACTGGCCAGACCGCACCAGGGCGCGCGCCCGTCACGCTGTCCGTTGAAGACATAGCTATCCGCCAGCGCCAGTCCCCCGCTGGTGAGCTGGAACACTTTCAGGACGGGCGGCAATTGCCGGTCGGGCTGCGCCGTGGCGAGCGCCACCACCTCCGCGACGCCATCGCGGTCCAGGTCAGCCTGCCAGGCGGCGCGACAGCGGTAGCCCGCGGCGAACTCGCGCGTGTACAGCTCGCTCGCGCCGACCAGGCGCACTACGGGCAGCGACGGCCGTACCGGGAGGGCTTTCGCCGGGGACACGCTGGGGATGACCATGCGGAATCCCACATCAGGCGCCTTGGCGCTTGGCGGCAGGCCTTCCCGCGCGGCGCTGCGCGCACTCCACTCGGCGCGGGTCGGCGCATCGTTCCGCGCGCTGCCGCGGACCGCGCGCGTGCGCCCTGCCGCGGGACCGGTGGGGTTCACGGACGGAGAGACCGTATAATAGGTCGGATCATACCAATCGGCGCACCATTCGCTGACGTTGCCCGCCATATCCGCCACGCCATATGGACTGGTCGCGGCGGGAGAACTGCCCACGGGCAGAATCAAGTCCGGCACGATCGCCTGCTCGCTTTGGTTACGCTGATGGTCGCGCCGGTTACCCCAGGGGTATTCTCGGCTATCCGGGCCACGCGCCGCCTTCTCCCACTCGGCCTCGGTGGGCAGCCGGCCATTCGCCCATTTGGCATAGGCGAGCGCCTCAAACCAGGAGATGCCGCGCACGGGATAGTCGGCATGCGTCGCCGTCGCCTTCACCGTGGGGCGGCCATGTCCGGTCGCCGCGCAAAATGCTCGATACTGCGCCTCGGTCACCTCATAGCGACTGATCCAGTACCCCGGCAGCGACACCGGGTGCAGCGGGCGTTCCTGATAGCCCCCTACCTCGGCCGCCACACTGCTCAACGGTCCGTCTGCCGCCGGCAACAGGTATTTCACCCCGCTGCTGCCCATATAAAACTCACCGGCCGGCACCCAGACGAATTCCGCGCCATCCACGGGATTCACCAGTACGGTTTGCAGCAGCAACGGACGCTCGCTATCCTTGCGGCGCAACAGGAACTGCTGGGTGCGCTCGTCCAGCACGCACGCGACGCCAAAGGTATCCGCGAGCGCGCGGGCGGGCACATAGGTCATCGCGTCGCGTGAAATCAGGGGCAGCGCGCTGGGTACCGCGACGCCGAGGCGTAAGGTCACCTGGTGCTGTGTGGCGAGCCGCCACGCCGTGCCGCGCAGGCCGACCACGATCAGACCGGGGGCCGACGCGCTGTCGACACTGGCGCCCAGCCAGTCGGCGACGGCGCGCAACGGCACATACGCCGTGCCCCGCACCACCAAGGCGTACGGCAGCGTGCCGACCGCACAGAGTGGCGCGCAGGCGCAGAGCCAGGCACAGAGGAGCCACAGTCGCACCATAGGGGTAGGTATCCTTTCACACACATCGCTTTCTGCTTCTTCGGCACAACTGTGCGCATTCCTGTTTCGCCGGGCGCATGACTCGTTGTGCGGTGGTGGCATGGCCCGATTCTAGGGATTAATCTTGACACCAGCCCAGGGCTATAGTATTCGCGCCCTTCGGGCTTGTAGCCTGCTGCACAGGCTAGCCCATGGGCAGTAGTACTATTAGCCCGAAGGGCTCGTCTTCTATAGCCCTGGGCAACGCCCAGGGGAGCAGGGAAATAGGGAAATCAGCCCTGTCAGGGCGGCATTCTAGTGGGATTAGCATGTCGCCCTTTCAGGGCTAGCCCATGGGCATTCCGGCGACCCTGGGCGTTGCCCAGGGCTATAGAATACGAGCCCTTCGGGCTTGCAGGATACCCGGGCCATTGCCCCATATGCCTTATTTTAGTGCATATGGGGCGCGCGCTACACCGAGGAGAGGGCCGGTGGGGGACTGTTTCCGGCGAGCGGCGCTCCACCGGGTACTGGACTGTCCCAGACGCTTCCCAGGACTAAAAACAACCGCAAAAGCCTATTCCCTGCCCCACCAAACCACACCATACGCCCTACCCCTCCTTGGTATTTTTTGCTACAATTGGTAGGGATTGAGGCTTGGGTGGTTCGGCGCGTCACCACTTGGGTACATAAAAGTCCTCCCACCATTACGCGCTGTCCCCCCCACTCGGGAAGGAGATCCATGTTGGCCGTCCGGAGAGTCCTCACTGTGCTGGCCTGTCTGTGCATTGCGTGCGTCGCGTTCGCCGATGCGAAAAGTGTAACGCTGCATTATCAGATCATTAATAATTTCCCGGTCAAATACGTGGCGGTGGACATGAACGACCCCGAGGTGCGCGTCACCACGGCGGTCGCGCCCTCGTTTCCCTACGGCCTGGAAGGCTGGGGCAGTTTCATGAGTCGTCTCCGCCCCACGGCGGCGATTAATGGCACCTACTTTTGCACGCGTAGTTACCAGCCGGTCGGTGATATCGCCACCAATGGCGCGCTGCTCTACCGGGGCTCGGTCGGCACCGCGCTGTGCATCACCCCGGATAATCATGTCGATCTGCTGCCTGGCCCACGCCAGGCGAAATCGAACTGGGCGGGCTACAGCACCGTGCTCTGTGCCGGGCCGCGCCTGCTCGAGGATGCGCAACTCTCCCTCCATGCGCGTGACGAAGGCTTTCGTGATCCGCGCGTGCTCGGGTCCGCGCCGCGCAGCGCGATTGCCCTGCGTAGCGACGGCGTGCTGCTGCTCATGACCATCGAGCGCAATATCTCGCTGCCGAATCTGGCCTTCCTCTGCCAGAAGCTCGGCGCACGGCAAGCGATGGCGCTCGATGGTGGGTCGTCGTCCGGCCTGTACATCAATGGTTACCACGCGACCCGACCGTCGCGCAGTATTTCCAACATTATCGCGGTCTACGCCACGCCACAACAGTACAGCAGCGTGCTCGACCGGCTCGTCGCGCCACGCCGGCCCATTCTGGCGCGGCTGCTGCCGGAGGCGCCGCTGGTCACCCAGGTGCTGCAGATGGCCAGCAAGGTCGTACCAGAGCCTGTCTTCGTGATACCGCCCGCGCGACAACCGGCAGCAGTGCCACCGACCACCGTCTCCTCGATGGTACAGTTCATCGAGCCGGATGCAAAATTACCGGTAAAGGGTATCATACCCGTCTCCGCCAAGGTGTCGCAAGCGCCGCAGATGGCCTGGTGTTCGCTGCGCATCAATGGGCAACTGCGCGCGATGTCGAGTACGACCTCGCTGGAATACCTCTGGGATAGCACCAAGGAAACCGATGGACCGCACACGCTGGAAATCTCCGTGTGGGCGCGCGACCAACGCCTCATCACGGCGGAGTCACGCCTGGTGCTGGTGCGGAATACCACACAAATCGCGGGCAATTGACCCGGCATCTGGACAGCACGGCGTCGGACTATTATAATGCCGCTGTAATGATGTCCACACCTGCCATCGCGTGCACGCCGGTCTTGTACGGCGAGCACCTCCACGGATTTTACTGCGCGCCGGACACTCCCCCGTCCGGCGCCGTGCTGTTAGTGCCCCCACTCTTTGAAGAAAAACGCTGTGCGCACCGGGCGCTGGGCACCTGTGCGCGCGCGCTCGCGCAGGCCGGGGTGGCGGTTTTGCACATCGACCTCTACGGCACCGGCAATAGTCACGGCGCGCTCACGGAGATCGGCGTGGAGCAATGGCTCACGAATATCGCGCAGGCGGCTGCGTATCTCCACGCGCGTTGCGCGACCCCGCTCACGCTGCTCGGCTGTCGCGCCGGGGCGCTGCTGGCCGCGCAGACGTGGCGCAGGGGGCTGTCGGCGGACCGCTGTCTGCTCTGGCAGCCCGTGGTGGCCGGGCGCGGCTATCTGGGGCAACTGCGCACGCGGCGCATGATTCAGAATAAACTGACCGGCGACACCCCGCCAGAGATCGGTGACTACGAAGTGGAAGGCGAAAGCCTGTCGCCGGAGTTATTCGCCGAGCTGCAAGCGCTGCAACTCCCCGACACGCTCCCCGACGCCGTCGCGGTACGCCTCATTCAATATTCCTTCAACGAGAAGCTGCTCAACGAGTATGCGCGGCTGCTCACCAGTTGGGACGCGGAGCGCGTGCCGGTCCGTCGCCTCATCGGGGAGCCGTTCTGGCGTCCGCATTCCCCGGGAGACTATCAGGAACTGGCGCAGGCGATTGTCGCCGAGGTGACCGCATGATGGAGACACCCGTGCTCATCCCGCATGCGGGAGAACAGCTCGTCGCGGACCTTGCACTCGGCAGTGCCGAGGCCGTCATCGTCCTTCCCGGCTGGGGTGGCACCCGCTATGGCCCGCAGCGCATCCTGCTGCGCACTGCGGCGGCCTGCGCCGCACGGGGCTACACCACGCTGCGCCTGGACTTTCGCGGGCGGGGTGATTCGGGCGGCTCCGCGACGGCGTCCAGCCTCGACGGCATGATTGCCGATGTCACGGCGGCGGTGGAGTGGCTCTGCGCCGAACATCAGGTAACGCGCGTGCATCTCGTCGGCCTCTGTTCCGGCGGCAACGTCGCGCTCGGCGCCGCCTCGCTGCTCCCCCAGGTGCAGCAGGTGGTCTGTTGGTCGCTGCTGCCCTTCATGGAACACAAGGGCCTGGCCGCGCAACAAGGCACGCATCGCGGGCAGCGCCTGCAGCAGTTGCTGCGCAAGGCACTACGCCCGGAGACCTGGCGCAAACTGCTGCGCGGTGAGGCCAACGTGCGCGGCGCCATGCACACGGTGGTGCAGGATAAAGAGGGCGATGCGAACGAGCGCCAACGCAAAACGTCACGGCGCGACATTCTGGCCCAGCTCCAGCACTTTTCCGGGCGGCTGCACCTCTTGTATGGGGGTCAGGACCCGGAAGCCGCCGGCTCGGAAGCCTTCTTCAGCGCCTGGTGCCAACAGCATCACATCCCCGTCGACACACGCGTCATCGCCGGCGCGCCGCACAATTTTTACACCGCTCAGTGGACCGAGGCGGTGGTGACGCAAACCGTGCAGTGGCTCACGGAAGCGTGATGGTGCGTTTTCAGGCTCACACCGGATGAAGGCTTGCCTGAAGTCCTTAGCGCTGTCTGGAAGCCGACCGTAGTCGCGCTCAGCCTCCCGACAGTACCTCCCCGGACCTGCATCTCGCGGCAGGCTGAGTGCGACTCCGTGCTGCGGCCCTGCATCAGCTTCCAGACTGTGCTAAAGCGTTTGGGACTGTCCTCGCGCATAACGCACGGGTGGCGGAGCCGACGCCGTGCTCAGGGTCAGTTGCTCTGGAGGCATCCGCGCCCGGTGCTGGACTGTCCCCTCTGATAGGGCGCTCCACCGGGGACAGTCCAGCACCGGGCACCAGAGACAGCGTGGGCACTCGACGAGCAACGAGCTCGTCCTGGCCAGACGGGCGCCAAGCGCGAGGACAGTCCCATGATTCCTTCGTAAAAACCCCTATATTGTAAAAATACAGGCAAAAATCGCATTTTTACAGATAGGCAAAAGGTATGCCAACTCCTGAGTTGGCGCGCTACGGCTCAGCTATGGCTTCAACTTTTGTTCGCAAACAGGTGCA
>DASXVL010000614.1:0-5128 GCA_036504255.1 Armatimonadota bacterium
ACGGGGGATGGACGTTTCAGCGTGTCCTCTACGCGTACCTGTACGACCGCGAGCGCCAGTGCTGGAATTTGCGCTTCCGTGTCATGTGGCAGGACGTGCCGGGCAAGGATGAGGCGCGCTTGCTGTTTGCCCAGCAAACCGCGCAGTTACTCGTGCGCATCGCCGGTGTGATGCAGGCCTATACCGACCTGACCCCACGTTTTTCCGAGGACGGGGTGGTAAACGTGTGGCTGACGGAAAAGGGCGAACCCGGTGGGGAGTCGCTCGATCAACAGATTTACCTCTACAATATCGGCACCCCGCGCTCCGCGGCGGAATGGGTGCGCGAATTGGCGCACGAGTATGGGCACCAGACGCTGCCGCCCGTGGGCGGTTATGATCAACCGGAGTGGGGCGCGAGTGGACTGCTCGGAGAACAATTACTGTTGCGCTGGCTCACCTTGAACCCGGATGCTGCTGCGGAGGAGTCACACCCCTGGGTCCGTACCTTGGATCCCATCGATGTGAGCACGACGCGGATCAATCCGTTGATACGGCAATTTGCAAATCTGGGGCCGAATGCCCCGCAATGGCGTGGCACCGATGCTGCGGCGATGGATGGCTATCTGGGGATGGCGCTCTATTTGGAACAAGCGCGCGGGAGCCGCTACCTGGCCCTGGTGCTCAATAAATGGATGACCTCACCCACGTTCGCGGGGACGAATGGCTTTCTGCAATCGGTCAGTGATCTGGAAGAGCACGTGCAGAGCATCGATCACCCGGTGGTGCTGCTCCGGCTCGGCGAGTTGCCGCGCGATATCCCCTACTATGTCTACCTCTCGAAAGGCTCGTGGAACGGCGAGTTGCAGGGACAGGATCTGGCGCCCACGAAAGTCAAGTGCACGCTGGACGGCAAAGCCCTGCCGTTGGATGCGCAGGGAAAATTCTCCGCGGGTGATCTGACGACAGGCTGGCATACCTTCCGCGTCAACGTGGTGGCCGACGTCGCCGACCCGGAGCTCACCGCATTGAAGCTGAGCAAACAGGCCATCGCCGATGTCGTCGTGCCGCAAGCCGCCCCCTGAAGACGTGCACGCTTTACGCCCGCGGGCTGCTAGCGTTTAAACTGCGCCAGTTTGCGGTCATGGCCGAAGACGATGAGAATATCGCCCTCGTGCAGCATGGCGCTTGGCCCCGGCGCGGCGGTAAACTTGGGCCCCGACTTGATCAGTAATACCTGCAGGCCATAGCGCGTGGGCAGTTGCAAATCGCCCAGCGAGCGGTCGGACCAGCCACGTGGTGTGGTAATCTCTTCGATGCCGTAATCGCCCGGGATATCCATGTAGTCGAGCATCTGGGTGGTCGTGGAGAGCATGTGCGCAAAGCGTTTGCCCATGTCGCGTTCCGGCTGCACGATCTGGTCAGCGCCGATGCGCTGGAGAATCTTGCATTGCTGATCGCTCAAGGCTTTGCAGACAATATTACGCGCCCCCAGTTCCTTCAAGTTCAGCGTGACGAGCACACTTTCTTCCAAGTTAGAACCACGGCCGACGATACAGATATCGAAGGATGATATTTCAATCGAGCGCAGCGCCTCGATGTTGGTGGCGTCGAGTTGCATGGTATCCGTCAGCAGCGCGGCATTGCGCTGCACGACATCCATCTCCGTATCGACACCGACGACATCATGCCCGAGATGGGCGAGTTCGAGTGCGATACTTTCCCCGAAATAGCCGAGACCGATCACTAAAATATTTAAGGCAGCCATGGGATGCAACTCCTCAGATTAACCCGCCATGACCGCTTCGACCGGTAAGCGGCGAAGCAGTGGGCGTTTCGGTTGGGCAAAGATATAGACGAATACCAGCGGCCCCAGGCGGCCGAGTAGCATCGCGATAATCAGCAAGACGCGCGATAGCGGCTCCAGCGTGGGGGTCACCCCCGTGCGCATGCCCGCATTGCCAAACGCCGAGACGACCTCAAAGACCAGATGCACGTAGCGGGTCATGGTGTCGGCGGTCGGCGCGAGCCCTTTCAGCGTGATCTCCGTGACACTGATGCCGATAATGAGCAACGCCAGCGCCAACAGCGCAAGACAGACGAGGGAGAGGGCCAAACGTACCATTTCACCGCTGATGCGACGACGGAACACTTCGATATCGGGTCGTTGGCGGAGTAAGGCGAGGATCGCTAGCAGGATAACGCTGATGGTGGACACTTTCACCCCACCCGTCATTCCGCCCGCCGCGCCACCGATGAAGATCAGGGCGCTGAGCAGCAGCAGGCTCGGCGGTGAGAGTGTGGTGACATCTACCGGGGAAAAGCCGGCGCTACGCGCGGAGACAGAGAGAAATCCGGTGGTAAGCAGGCGTGACGCCGGATTATCCATCGAGGCGAGACTCTGCACATTATTCGCTTCAAACAACGTCAGTAAGAGCATGCCCAGGATAAATATGGCCAGCGTCGTGGTTAACACGATCTTGCTATGCAGGTTCAGACGCCGTGTACGGGGAAGCGCCGCCAACTCGGTGATCACCCCGAGGCCGAGACCACCAAGGGATGCCAGCACGCCGATGACGATCAGGACAAAGGTATCATGGCGCAGCGCAGGGTGGGCGAGTCCGGCAAAGCCGGGGGCCAGTTCAAACCCCGCGTTACAAAACGCCGAGATCGCATAGAATATCCCCGAAAAGGCCGCATCGCGGAGTGTGGCGGCATGATGATGTAGCAGCCAGTGCGTCGAAAAACAGAGCGCGCCAAGACACTCGATGATCAGGGTCAGCGAGAGTGCATACCAGGTCACACGCAGTGCTTCGCTCTGTCCGAATTTGCCATGCATGTCCGGTAACTTCAAACGGTCACGTAAACCGAGGCGTAGACCGAGCAGGAGCGCGATGATGGTACCGGCCACCATATAACACAAACCGCCTAATTGTATCAGCGCCAGGAGCACGATTTTGCCAAAGAGTGTCCAGGTATCGGCTGTGCTGACCGTCACCAGACCTGTTAATGTGGTGGCAGAGGTGGCGGTGAAGAGACAGTTGAGGAGATCAACCGGATGGCCGGGCTGCCGCGCCACCGGGAGCGACAACAACACCGTGCCGAGGATGATCAGAATCAAAAAGGTGAGAGCAAGCAATTGCACGGCCATCAACCGTTTTGGCTTAAAGTGACTGGTTGATGCGTCTCGTACGCTTGAAGCGAGTGCGATTACTTGACTTGCGAACATAAACTATGCTCCCGCGGCATTATAGCGTTTCTCCGTCGGTACGTAAACAGCTGCGGGGAATTGACCGCGTTTGTGCACGGTGATTCAGCCCAGCCCCAAGTCCGTAGCACAGTTTGGAAGGGTTCGGCGCAGCGAGTCCCGCTCTCCCGAGTACAGGGACCGGCGGGACTCGCTGCGCTCGAACCTTCCAAACTGTGCTGCAGTCCCACCGCTAACCGCTCGCTAACTCCAGCGGCATGACAGCACACAAGTTATACCGTTTCTGCGGAATTCGTGCGCTATTCACGCTGCACGCGCGAGATAATGCTGTTCGCTTCTTGACAACCACTCGGCCGGATGTGTATTTTATGTTGTAACTGCATGTGAGGATGTGGGGCGGTTACCAACCACCCGGCATCCTCTCTTTTTTTGCGGGGCAACCCGTAGGAGGGCACGCTGTGAGCAGCACCGTTATTGTGGGCACCCAATGGGGTGATGAAGGCAAGGGACGCGTCGTCGACGTATACGCCGAAAATGCGGCGTTGGTTGTCCGCTATCAGGGTGGCGACAACGCGGGGCATACGGTTAAAATCGGTGAGCAATCGTATGCGTTACACCTCATCCCCTCGGGCATCATCCGGCAGCGTCCCAGTCTTCTGGGGAACGGCATGGTGATTAACCCGAAGTCGCTCTTGAAAGAGATCGCCGATCTCGAAGCAAAAGGGCTATCCGTTCGCCCGTATATCTATATCAGCGAAGATGCGCATCTGATCATGCCCTACCATCTGGCCCTGGACGCGGCGTCCGAACGGGCGATGGGGCAAGGGAAGATCGGCACCACGCTGAAAGGGATCGGGCCTGCATACGTGGATAAATTTAGCCGCGCGCATGGACTGCGTGTGGGCGATTTGCGCAACGCCGAGTATTTCCGGGCGCGCTTGGAAGCCATTGTTGCTGAGAAAAATGTCGTTTTGACAAAGATCTACGACGCGGACACCTTCAGCGCGCAAGCGATCTTCGATGAATACATGGGTTATTATGCCGTCATCAAGGACATGATCTGCGATACCGGTGAGATGATCTGGCAGTCGCTGAAACGTGGCGAGGATGTCATGTTTGAAGGGGCGAACGCCACCATGCTCGATATCGATCATGGTACCTATCCGTTTGTGACCTGCTCGACGCCGACGTCCGGTGGGGCCGCGGTGGGCTCCGGGGTGGGACCGACGGTCATGGATACCGTCATCGGCGTGGTGAAGGCCTACACCAGTCGTGTTGGCGAAGGGCCCTTCCCGACGGAACTGCATGACGCGGTGGGTGAGCATATCCGCGAACTCGGCCATGAATATGGCACGACCACCGGGCGGCCGCGCCGCTGTGGCTGGCTCGATCTGTGCGTGCTGCGCAAAGCGGTGCGTGTGAACGGGTTGACCTATGTTGCCATGACACACCTGGACGTGCTCGATGGTTTCGCCGAAATTCCCCTGTGCGTTGCCTATGATATTGACGGTCGCCGCGTCGAGACCTTCCCCAGCGCGCTGTGGGATGTGGAACGCGCCGTGCCCGTCTATGAGATGCTGCCGGGCTGGCAGGCGTCAACCGCCGATTGCCGCTCGTTCGACGACCTGCCCGTCAACGCGCAAGCCTATCTGCGCCGTGTCGAGGCACTCATTGGCGTGCCGATCTGCATGACCACGGTGGGCAGCGAACGCGAGCAAACCATCGTCATGCACGCGCCTGTCTCTGCCTAATATCGCCCATTGATTCTTCGCCCGCGTCTTTGTCACCCCTGGGTGATGGCGCGGGCGAAGTTGTGTCTCGGGACGCCTTAGGTCATGGGGTCAGGCACGGAGCGGAAGTCCCCGCACTGGCTGCACAATGAAAAATAACGGATCTGTGCTGCGACAGCGATGGGGCTACAGCACTGTTTGGAAGGGTTGG
>DASXVL010000615.1:0-7099 GCA_036504255.1 Armatimonadota bacterium
CAGGTGCTATGGAAATCCGTGTACACGGCGCGGTCGAGATTGGTGCCCGTCGGCGCGAGCACGCCCACCACGGTGTAGGGGAACTGCGGGTGCAGATCATTGCTCTTCCCCCACCCGTGCGCGCCGATCATCAGCGCGCCGAGCGTCAGGTGGTTGCTCGCCGCCACCTGCGCGCCGACGACCGTCTCAAACGGTTTGGCAAACAGCCTGCCGCTCGCCAGCAAATGACTCCCACGCATCGGTTGGCGACCGTCAAAAAACGACGGCACCGTGCCGACAATCGGCCAGCCGAAATAGTTATCGCCCATGGTCAGCGGCACCACGCGCGCCACCATGGGATCGCGCTGCAAACGCTGCTGCACGGCCACGTCGATATTACCGGTCGGCGCATCCAGGTAGTAGAGGCTATTCAGCACCAGTTGCAGCGGGCTGCCCTTGGCGCCCACCACTACGTCCCAATAGGCGGTCTCGTTGCTCAACATCGCCTGTGTCTGCTGCGAGAGCATGAGCACGATCGTCGCGAGGCCGAGACCGAGCGCCACGGAGGCGATAGTCAACATCGTGATCAACGGACGCGCGCGCAAATAGGTCAAAGCTAATTTGAGGTCAGACATAGCACGCCTCCCGTTGTTCGAGCGACATCCACGGTTCCGCATCCACACTCCGGTCAAAGCGATCCGCCATGGACAGGTCGTGACTTACCGCCACCAGCGTCGTGCCATGTTGTGCGCACAGTTGGAAGAGCAGGTCAAGAATGCGCAGCGAGTTGGCCTTGTCCAGACTCGCGGTGGGTTCATCCGCCAGCAACAACGGCGGTTCATTAATCAAGGCGCGGGCGATGGCCACCCGCTGCTGCTCGCCGAGAGAGAGCTGTCCGGGCCGATGCCCTTTACGCCCGGCCAACCCCACCTGCTCCAGCAACGCGTGCGCCTTGCTAAGCGCTTCCCGGCTATCCCATTTCCGCCCAAAACGCGCGCCGAGCAGCAGGTTGTCCAGCACCGTCAGCGGCGCGAGCAAGTGGAAGGACTGAAATACCAAGCCGATATGTTGCCCGCGAAAGATGTCCGCCGCCGAGGTATCCAGTAGATCGACGCGCAACCCGTCAATGGTAATTTCGCCGGCATCCGGACGAAGCAACCCGGCCAGCAGATGCAGGAGCGTGGTCTTGCCACAGCCGCTCGGCCCGGTTACCAGCACACTTTCGCCCTGCGCCACGTGAAATTCGCCCAGCCGCCAATGCAACGCGGCTTCGAGTACTGGAGAAGCGTAATGCTTTTCCACATCCAAACAATGAATCATTTCGCTGCCATTCCCTCTCATGAGATTAGTCACGCACACCGCAAGACGCGGCGCGGCGGCGCGGCATGACGCTGCCGAGTCCGCACGTTCAAAAGGAAAGCGTGAAGGCAGGAGGGGCGCGCGAGGGAAGCAGCAGGCGAGAGGAGAGCGCGGCGAACATGCGCCGCACGGAGAGGCGTAGCGTGAGAAAAGGCGGTAACGCGTATCGGGTCACCAGCAACAAGCAGGCGATGCCCGCGAGACACCAGTGACAAAGCGCGCAGTCATCGGAGACAGGCGGCTCGGTCAGGGCATCAATGCTGGCCTCATCGCCCTGTACGACGGAAAGGGCGAGAGACGATGTGAGCGGCAGCCCTTGCCGGTGCGAATGCGGCAGCGCGCCCACCAGCGAAAACCACAGGGAGGGGAGCAACGCCAAGAAAAGCCAGATTATCGAAATGCGTCTGCGCACGTTTACCATTATAGCCGGGGACGCGGTACAGCGAAACCTTCCAGGGAAAGAAACGCCTGACTCGGTCGCCGCCCCACCGCTTTTGCGCCCACGTTATTCGCCGGGCAGGCGATAATTCTCGGTTGATGCGCGTGGAATGAGTTGCAGTTGCAGACGTATTTGCGTCTCGGGCGTATAGCCGGCTTGCAGGCGGAGCAATAGCTGCACGGCACTCTGCCCAATGGTGGCCAAGGGATAGCGCATCGAAGTAAGGCCGAGGCCCACATCTTCAAACAGATTATCGAATCCGATCAGCGCGAAATCGATGCCGGGCACGCGGCCGAACGCGACGGCCTCCTCCCAAAGGATTTCGGCAACCATGTCGTTTTCGGCGATGACCGCCGATGGCACGATGCCCGCGTGCAGGGCAGCCCGCACGAGCGGATAAAAGTCCTCGCGCTGCTCACCCGTGATATCACGCTCGAGCAATGGCGGGTAGAGTAGGACGGCATCCTCGGAGAGTCCCGCATCCCGCACCGCCTGCCGGATGCCGATGAAGCGTTGATACGCCCAGTAGGGCTTGAGGGTGGAAAAATACAGAATTTGCTGGTGCCCGCGGGTGAGCAGATGATTGGTCGCTTGATAGCCCGCCTGGCGCTGATCGGGAAACACGCAGGGGATCGGCTGATGAATCTCATCACCCGCAATATACACGGTGGGAGTTTTGCGCGGGTCCACCGCCAGCAACACTTCGTTGGCCTCCTCCAGCCGGTCATGGATTCCGACGAAGATCAGGCCGCTGACGCCGTCCGCGAGTAAACGATCCGCCGATTGCGCAATAGAGAGGCTAGGCTCACTCGCTTCGGTATTCAAAAACACCGCGCGTTTTCCCGCCGCGCACAACGCCAGTTCCGCTTCCTCGACAATCAGATTGCCCCACAGGTTCGCGTGCTGGGGGCCACTCTTCATAATAATGCCTACCGTGTCCGTCGCGGTCGGAGCTACGGCCTCAGCGACATGCTTAGGCGTGCCGGTCGGCTCGAAGGGAATGCGCGTGACGAAGGTGCCACTGCGCAGGTCGGTGCGCAAAATGCCCTCGTTGAGCAAGACGGAGATAGCCTTCTCCAGGGTAGGCAGCGAGACGCCATATTCCGCCGCCAGCAAGCGCCGGCCTTTGAGCTTGGCGCCGAGCGGCCATTTGCCGCGCTGCAGATCGGCGCGCAGGGCATATTCAATACGTTTGGAGACTTGGAGCGTGGAGTCAAACATTGTCGGTATCTCGTTCACTAAGGTCGCGCTGAGAACAGTCAGCGGTGCCTGACGAACAGGCATAACATCTATACTATACAGTACTATAAAATACGTAACCTGTAAAGCCATTTCGTGACAGCAATCAGTGAGACCCTACCGACGCATGCAGCGCTCGAGAAAACGTACAACGCGGGATTTTTACGAGAGCTTACCGAAAATATCGCCGGCAAGGTGGCGCGCACTGGGGCAGTGAGGCGAACGCGCCATCTCCTTCTATACTATACAGACAATCTGTTTAGTTCAGATGCTTGACAGTACAGCAAAGCTGTCTTATACTAAATTTTAGGTATTTGCGGCAAGTGCCGGATACCCTACCCTGTATGTGCAAAGGAGGCCTACCGGTCGTTCACATCTTTCACGTGCCGTTGCCAGGTACGCCAGAGCGACGTAACGCGAAAGAGTCCGGGATAATTCAGCCGCTGATTTCTTTTCATCCTCATCGCCAATCAGACACGTTGCCGGCATCCCGGACAGCGAATGCGTGATGCTTCGACCCGCGAGTGGTCGAGCGTTTTTTTCTTCACAGAAGGAGAAGTTATGCGTTCATTTTGTTTTGCTACGTTCCTCTTGGTTTTCCTCATGGTGATCGTACCGTTAGCGCCCGTACATGCGGATGCGCCGGGTACCGGTCCCTACCTGGTCATGGCGCACTATATGCCGTGCTTCCCGCCCATGGGCATCAATCCTGATAACCCTTACTGGTATGCCGCGCAATCGGCGCCCTGGTCGACCGCGCGCACGGCAGTGCCCTCGCAGTTTTGTACCGATCTCACAGCGAGCGATAAAACGCTGTTGAGTTATATCAACGAAATCAAATTAGCCAAGTCCTACGGCATTGACGGTTTCTTCGTCGATGAGCTGTGGGACAGCACGGGTTACCGCGCGACCTGGACTAATCTCCTCAAAGCGGCGGAAATCGTCGGCGGGTTCTCCATTGGCCTCATGCCTGACTATGCGTGCTTGGCTGACGGCAATACCGATTTCGGCTTTGAAACGAAACAGCAGATGATCAAGGCCTGGATCGACCTGGCCGGCAATTCTCCGGCATTGCTGCGCTACAACAGCCTGCCTTGCGTGGTGCCGTACGGTGTCGGCTATCCGGACGGCAATGGCGCCGCGCCCGCGGAAAAAACATCCCTGGTGGATTGGATGGCGTCGCAGGGCAAACCGATTTCTTACATGGCAACCCACGGGCTCGACTGGAGCCTGTATACCCTGCCCTATGCCAAAGACCCGAGCACCGGCTTTCAAACTTTCGCCTTCGGCACCGGCAGTTTCTGCCCACTCGCCGACACCACGTTACGCCAGCGCGCGCTGGATTACTGGCCGTCCACCTTTATGCAGATGGCGGAAAACAGCTTCCTCTATCAAAATCCCGGCGCCCTCTGGTATCTCGATGCCCATCAAAGCCAATGGTGGCGCGACAAATGGGCGTGGAATATCTCCCATCGCGATCGCTATCGCTGGTGCCAGATCATCACCTGGAATGACTGGGGCGAATCCGGCATCTGCCCATCCGCCAATCATTTCATGGCCTGGCAAGCTATCACCAAGTACTATACCGAATGGTTCAAGACAGGCGTGCAGCCCACCATCACCCAGGATTCCATCACCATCCTGCATCGCCCGCACGCGGCGAACGCAGTGCCGAGCCCCTACACGAACAACTATATTCCGAATTTAACGACCGCCAGTGAAGTGGAAGCGCTCGCCCTGTTGACCGCTCCCTCCACCATTTACATACAGACGGGCACGAACGTCTATAGCGCCAGCGTGCCGGCAGGTCTGCAGACGTTGACGCAAATCTTCCAACCCGGCGTACAGAAGGCCTGGATTGTGCGCGGCACGACCACCATCGCCAGCGTCACCTCGCCGGTTCCCATCTTCACCAACCCGGCGCGGCAAAATCTCTGGTATATCGGCGCGACGTCGCTCTACCCGCCGGACAGTCTCGCCTTAGCGAATTGGACGATGCTCTCCGGTACCATGACCGGCAGTAACGCCACGCGCAGCGGGACGGGCATCAGCCTGGTCGGCAACGGCACGCAGTTGATCAATTATCGCCTCAGCGCCACCGTCACGCCCACCACGGCGGGCAGCAGTGATTCCAGCGCCGGGCTAATTTTGCGCGCGCAGAGCAGCAGTTACTTCCGCTTTGCCATTGGCCAATGGAGCGGGTCAACCGGCTGGCGCCTCAGCCGCTTTGACAATGGCGCGGAAACCGTGTTGGCCTCGGGACCGACCACCTATCAAGCCGGCGTGGCCCGCACGCTGCGCTTCGATTGCGTGGGCGAATATCTAGTCGCCTACCTCGACGGGACGTACATCAAGGTGCTCTCCGACTGGGGCACGCCCAATAAACCCTGGACCGATAACCGCTGGGCCTACGGGCAAGCGGGTGTTTCGGCGGTGGGCGCATCAACCAGCTTCACCAATATCCTGCTGGAACGCTACGATATCGATGCCTCGCGCGTCGTCAGTGGCTTACCCATCGGCGACAGCACCTTACCCTATGAACTGAAATGCGACGGCAACCTCACGAACAGCGGGACGCTGGGCGGAAGCGGCATGATCGTGGCCGGTCCGGCCGGGGGCGCTGACGCCCTCAGTTATGCGACCGGCACGCATGGCAGCACGACCTGTCAATCCATCCAGGTGCAGGATACCAACCAAAGCAACGGCTCACAAGGGGTCGCACTGCCCAGCGACAACGGGCTGCTCAATTTGGGCAATCCCGGCGCGGCGAAAACCCTCACCATCACCGCCTGGATTAACCCGAGCACGTTGACCGGCACCAAAGGCATTGTCAACCGGCAGAATACCGCTGGCCAAGGCTGGTGTTTCTATCTCCAGGATGCCCAACTCGTGCTCACCGCCGGTGGCACCGGCGGCACGTCGTCCACCTCAGCGCCCGCCGGCACCTTTACCGCCGGGCAATGGCAGTTTATCGCCGTCGTCTGGGATGTCACCACCCCCGGTATGCCCGGCGGAAACTCCATCACGTTTTACCGCAACGGCGTCAAGCTCCCGGTCACCGGCGGCGCGTGGCCTGCCCCATGGCCGGGCATGGATCTGCCCGCGCAGGGCGTCGAGATCGCCCGCCAAAATGGGCTGACCGGCTATAACGGCTTCCTTGGCAAGATGGACTACGTGCGGATCTATAACCGCGCCTTGCTTGCCACCGATATTGCCACGCTCTATCAAAACGATCAGACGTTGCAATATGACGTCAGCGGCAACGGCAATCTGGACAACGTCGGTGTACGCGGCGGGAGCGGCAGTATCGTCGCCGGACCGGTCGGTGGCGCGGATGCCCTCAGTTACGCGACCGGTTCGCATACGCTCGCGACAGGTCAAGCGATTCAGGTGCAAGACACCAATCCGAGCAACGGTTCCCAAGGGGCGGCGCTGCCGGGCGACATCGGGATCTTCAATCTGGGTAATACCGGGGCGGCGAAAACGATGACCATTACCGCCTGGATTAACCCGAGCACGTTGACCGGCACCAAAGGCATTGTCAACCGCCAGAATCTTGCTGGCCAAGGCTGGTGCTTCTATCTCCAGGATACCCAACTCGTGCTCACCGCCGGTACGCTCGGCGGACAATCCGCGACTTCAGCGCCCGCCGGCACCTTTACCGCCGGGCAATGGCAGTTTGTCGCCGTCGTCTGGGATGTGACGACGCCGGGCACACCGGCCGCACATTCCATCGCGTTTTACCGCAACGGGGTCAAACTCCCGGTCACCGGTGGCGCGTACCCGGCCCCATGGCCGGGCGTGGACTTACCGACGCAAGGCGTCGAGATCGCACGGCAAAATGGGCTGAACGGCTATAACGGCTTCCTCGGCAAGATGGATACCGTGCGCGTCTTCAACCGCGCCTTGTCCGCGACAGAAATCATGAATCTGTCGCAGAATCGCTAGCCCGAATCAGGCATAGCTCGGCAGAGACACGGCAGTCTGTGTCTCTGCCGAGCACCGCATCCGGTTCGCCCGGTCATGCACAATTTTTTAGCAGGCTTCACCGCGCTATTACGTGCGTGATGAACGCATAAATCA